>NZ_JAQGPL010000002.1 GCF_028826105.1 Paenibacillus humicola | reverse complement strand
TCGCCTCCTTTATTTAGATATTAAGGAACATATGCTCTCATTGAAGACTATAGGAAATATCAGAAGCTGTCTTTTTGTCCCACACGTGATAACCTTGTGTAGTGAGGGCTTCAGCTTCCTTTTCCTGATATTGTCTTACACTTTGGATTTTATTACATATTGCATTAACAGTCAATAATTTTTGCCGCTATTCGTTATCGAATATTTTGAGACCAAAGGGTGGGCTGTAAAGATGGAGAGGTATTTTGATGGAAATAAACTCAAACAGTTAAGAAAATCAAAAGGATTGTCTGGAAGGCAATTAGCTTCCATGGTTGATATATCGCAATCATATCTTAGCCAATTCGAAAACGGTAAATCAGTTCCGGATGTAAATATATTAGGTTCTATTTTAAGTAAACTGGGAGTGGACCTTTCGTCTTTCTTCGCAGGACAGGAGCCACTTCAAAATGATTCTCTCCACGCTAAATTACTTCAATTTATGGAGTCTTGCCGAAACCTTTCAATTGAAGAGCAAAAAGCTTTCCTAGAGCTGATTAATAAACTAATCGAGCTAGCCAAGACTATTGAACAGTCAAAAATTAATAAAGACGGATCATGAAAATACAGATCCGTCTTCCCAAACTGCTTCTCTCCCGATTTTAATAAAGTCATCATATTGCTTCCGATGACTTTACCCGTAATCCGGCCTCGAAACGGCGCTTGATATCATATCTAATCCTTTATGCCGCGGTATTATACAAATTGAACGAGCTGTTCCATAGGCCGTCTCGTTTTGGTCAGTATCAGAACAAACAAGTCTATAACTCCTCGTAAAAATTGGCAATGAACAAATGATTTGCGCCGGAAGCAGATAGGAGTCACTATCATCTACGTTTTGAAAACACCTAACGACCGCTAAACCCTTGAATAAAAGAGAATCAATGACTTTGGTCTCCTGTGATCTCTGAACAAAGCAGTTCTGTTTAATACTACCAAGCTTTCGACTATACTTGGGACATTGGGACATTCCATTATTGAGCTAAGAGTAAGAAAATACGCTAAGCCGGTCTAATCCGAAGGCTTAGCGTATATTTTCGTTAAAATGTTGGCGTTGCCCCATTTATAAAAAAAGAGCTGCCATGCAGCTCTTTCAGACTGTTTAGAAAAGCGGTTTCTTAGTGTTTCGATAGCAGACTCAGTGTCCCAATCCGACAAAAATTGGGGAACTAGCTGGCGGTAAACGTAGATCGCCCCCTACTTGGCCTTCTTGGCCAGGTGGAGGGCGATCTTCTTTATGTTCTGTGCAGTTGCCGTCATCAGTGCCTGTTCCTGGACTTTCGCTTTGCCGCGGAACCGGCAATAGCGAAGCCCGTGGAGCTCTTTGGCGTCCGCGAAGCTTCGCTCTATCGTCTGATACCGAAGGCGGTACAGATATTTACCTGATCGACTGAGTCGATTGAACCGAACCCATTCCTTGCTGTCCTCCCACACATGGCGCGTAATGACTTTCTGTTTATTCTTCGAGCGTGTGCAGGATGCTAGCAGCGGACAATTTTGGCAGATCTTCGGGTCCGACTTGTACTCCCGGTATCCTTCGCGGTTCGTGGTCGAATACTTTAGCTCATGCTTTTCCGGACAGCGATATACATTCTTCTCCGAATCGTACTTGAACTGCCATTTTTTCATAAGACCTTTAACCGGTGTGTAGGCGCGGCCGCCGATGACGGCAAATACGTTCATGTCTTGAAGCGCCTTGCAAATAGGAGCCGTGAGGTAGCCGGCATCCAACGCAACCGCCTCAAGCGTTTCTCCAAAACCGAACTTATCCACCTGGTGTTTCAAGCGCCCGACGTAGGGGACGGAATCATGAAGATTTCCCGCTGTGACATGGACATCCGTGATGATGTTGAACTTATGATCCACGGTGCGATGATCCAGGTAGAAGAAGCCTTCCGGCTTGCCGTCACAACGGACCATATAGCCGCTTTCGGGATCCGTGGTGCTAACCTTGATCTCCTTGGTTTCCGTCACCTCCTCCCGTTTGGCCAGCGGCTTTTTTCCATGGTTCCGCCGATCCGCCTCGATCGCTTTCTCCAGCTCCTCCACATACGCTTGCGGCGAACGCTCGACGACCTGTACCTGATGCTTGCGCTTGTTGGCGCTAGCTTTCAAGTGCGTCGAGTCCGTAATGAGTACCCGGCCGGCAACCATGCGGTTATCCATCGCGATTCGCACCACTTCGTCGAAGATATCCTGGAAGACCGTCGTTCCGGCAAACCGGTATTTCCGATTCCAGCTGATGGTGCTGTGATCCGGCGCTTTTTTAGAAAGACCAATGCCAAGGAACCACCGGTAAGCGAGATTGAGATTGATCTCCTGTTCGAGTTGACGCTCGGAACGAATACCGTACAGATAGCCAATGAACAACATCTTAAAGAGCATGACTGGATCGATGGAAGGACGGCCGTGCGTTTGACTGTAGTAGGGCCGTACTTTTTCGGAAATAAAGGAGAAGTCCAGATGGGCAGCGATGGTGCGAAGCAGATGATCCTCCGGTACGACATGTTCGAGACAAACCAATTCGTAGTCCAACTGAGGGTCGGGCTGAAAGGTGTATTGCATAAAGAACACCGCGCTTTCCGAATAAATAGGTATCTAAATTATACCATATTAACGCGGTGTCGTGTTAAAATTCATGAACAAAAACAAGACTGCCGAGACTTTCTCGACAGTCTGAAAGAGCTGCCATGCAGCTCTTTTTTATAAAACCAAATTTCTATCAGGTTTCTGGAAAATCAATATCAACAATATAAATATCCGCGCCTTCAATGTTGGTGGGACGATAAACAGAGAAAGAAACTCCACTATAAGCTGCGTTATAAACATCGGTATTATTATAGGTCGTTATTAAGCCCTTTTTATTTGCGGGTACACTCAGGTTAAATGTGTGGCTGTAGCTGTAAGTATAAGCATACGAAACTCCAATTTGTAACTGAAAGAATTTCTGAAAAGCGGCTGTAGCAGTTGCTGTAGCAGTTGTTGTATGCTGTCTTTGAATTGTAGTACTCATAGTTTGGGTGGCATTAGTATGGTTCGCCATAAATGTGTTTGTAAAATCATATTCTACATTCCCAAAATAACTGACGGAATTTGCTAAAGCTGAATTAACGGAATTGGACGAAAACGCTAAATCCTGTTGACGTTCTTGTTGGCGTTGCTTCATAAAAGCCAATGCTTTGGTATTGTCACTAAAATAAAACACTGGATAGATATTACCGGCTGAGTCAGTTGTGTACTCAACCTTATCAGGCTTAATAACAGATTGATTCGACGATGGTTCAGCAAATACCGGGACAGAGACAAGACCGAAAAACACAGCCGAGATAAGAAGCAAACTAAAAAAACGCTTCAAAGAAACACCTCCCAAATTTATGAAACTTTTGTTATTATATCGCTAAATGTAAACTATTTACTTAAAGAGTTGTTAAATTTTAAAAAGTGATAAATGCCAACTGCTAATAAAATAGCCCCCGTAATTTGGTAGGATAATATGAATGAGTTCAATAAAGCATTATATACGTTGGGATCGGTTCCACTATTGCCACTATTGCTTAAATAGAGACCCAATGTCTCATAACCATTACTTGCACTATTTTTTAAGATGAAATAGCCTAAAATTGAACAAATTAAAGAGAGTACTTTTTGGATAATAAGAAAAATAGAATTCATTTTAATTCCTCCTGAGTCTGGAATATTTCAATTTCAAATCGCAGTTTTAGAAAATCAAATAAAAAGTAAATGCGGTTATTTGAATGACATTGGAAGTCTAGTTCAATTGTTAAAATAAACAAGAAGACGCAAAATTACTAATAATTAGGATACGACATTTACTTTCTAGTGTCCACTAAATATTACATAAACATTACATTGCGTAAGTATTAATGTCTTAGCTTTGCAGCAGCGTAGCGCCTCTTTCAAAAAATACTTATCTTTTCCGCCTTTATTCTCATTGGAGCCTGTTAATCGAAAAACGTCTTATCTATAGTCCATTCTCTCTAAGAAAATTTTCAAGCAATTCATTAATCACTTCGGTTTTAAATCCCTTTTTACGATTCTTTGCAGCAAGATCAAAGCGTTTAATAAGATCATTCCGGATTAGGTAAGTTTGACGAGTAAACATTTCCTCTTTAGTTTTCTTAACAGAAAACTTTTCAAGAATAGATTCATATTCATTAATAGTTTTCTGAACAGTTTCATGTTCATGAATATGTTCAGTTTCCGTTTTAGTTTCATTAATATGAGTAGGTTCAGTTTCAGGAGCATGATTAGTTTTCTGAATATGACCAGTTTCAGGTTCAGTAACATGAATAATTTCATTAATAGGACTAGTTTCATGAATAGGTTCAAGTTCATGTTTCTGAAACTGTTCCTGCATATTGTCAAGAAAGGTTTGAGCACCATTTTTCCTGCCGCTTTTCATCCGATTCAAAATATCATTTTGTTTAGACACGGCTCATCAACTCCTCAATGAAAGGGATATAACCCTCCACAGCAGACGCCAATTCGGGGTTATCATTTAATCCGTATATGGGCAAACGTTTAGTCGCAGCTTTCCTTTGGATAATCGTGTTAAATCTCAATGATTCATACTCTTGGTCGACGAGAGTAATCATAGCCTTAGTGTCACTGGTCCTGGTGTCAACGATTGAAAATAAAATTCCACTTATACTTAAATCAGGGTTATCTTTATCTCGGACGGCTCCGCATATTTCTAAAAATTTGTCGATGGCGAAATAGCAAAACCTGCTCCCGTCAAACATAATAACAACATGCTCAGCCGCAGCCAGGGATGTTGTTGTAAGCTCAGATAAAGAGGGAGGAGTGTCTATTATTATGTAGTCGTATTCGTCCATTACCTTAATTAATGCATCCCTTAACACCAAGTTAGGGGTCGATCCTCTGTATTCCTGGTACAACCAGCGCGGAAGTAGTGAAAGGAAATCATTCGATGGAACCAAATCAAGATTATTACTTACCTTTACGATATACGGACGAACATCTGCTTCTTTGATAGCCTCTAGGATCGTTTTTTTGTCAAAGGCCTCACATATATCCTCTTCACCGGTCAAAAAGCTGGACAAGTTCCCCTGTGAATCCATATCAACGCACAATACTCTAGCCTGCTTAGAAAGCAAAAATGCAGAGATCCCTGCTGACGTGGATTTTGCACAGCCGCCTTTCGATATGCCGAAACATATTACTTTCGCCATTACCTAACCCCTTCCTGAATATGTTCGTTTTCATGTTCATTAATATATTCATGAAACTGTTCAGTTTTGTATCAAGACCAATTCCTTGAAATCACTTGAAACCTTGCCTTCTAGGCTTTCTTCTGATCTGATACTTTACGGGCTTGCAATGCCCGGTACAGGGTTCCTCGGTTTACTCCTGTGAGCTCCTGGATCTCTGCAATAGTGTGCGCACCAGCATCATACAGTTTTAAAGCTTGTGCGAGCTTCTTAGGATCAACTGGAGGCCTACCACCTTTGCGGCCTCTTGCTCTAGCAGCAGCAAGACCGGCTTTTGTCCGTTCGATAATAATGTTACGCTCAAACTCCGCGAACACGGCCAGCATTCCGAACAAAGCCTTGCCCGCGGCGGTTGTGGTGTCGATCTTATCACTTAAGCTCACGAACTCTACGCCTTGTTTTTGAACCTGTTCAAGAGTCGTAATCAGTTTGACGGTGGAACGTGCGAGACGATCCAGCTTGTATACTACAAACACATCACCTTCCCGTAATGTGTCCAACGCTTTGGCGAGCTCCAGACGGTCGTCTTTTTCGCCACTCTCCTTTTCCGTATAGATGCGCTCACAGCCGGCAGCCTTCAGGGCGTCAATTTGTAAATTGAGGTTTTGATCCTCCGTCGACACCCGCGCATACCCGATCTTCATTTTATCACTCCTACTAAGCTTATCCTGTTCCTTCATCTTACACTTTAACCCACCTTTTGTAAACTATGTTTTAGAGACGGTTTTAGTGATCGAAAATGCCTCGAATAAAGGAATAAAACAAAGGAAGAGGAACCGTCACTAATACGGTGGTTATATAACTTAACTTTGATCATTCAAGAGATAACCTTACTAATAGCTTTGGTAAAGAAAGAGAACGAGAAGACCGATAAACCGAATTAAATCCCGTTTTTAAAAAACTGCACTTCAGCCTCAGCCAACTAATGAGCTAGCGATAGATACCATGTATTGTTGGAAATAATGTTTCTGTCACCTCGCAAAATAATCCATGACTTTAAAAGCAGAAACAGGTTGGAACAGGGGGGCTTCCCAGTTTATATTGCCTTTAATGATGATTTTTCGTTTTATTTCGACAAATTATCCTAATGAATTATGTTGTATTTTGAACTATAGTAGTAATTGCTGGTAAAAAATATGGGGAGGGAATAGTACATATGTACAGTAAGTTGACTCAAAAGAGAGTCCTAAGAAACCTGATTTGTTTATTTACTATTGCGCTTTTATTACTTCAGGTCCAGGACGTTTATGCAGATTCAAGTCCAAGTAATGAAAACCAAGGACAACAAAGTAGTAGTTTACAAAATGGTGACCTTTCAACATCACCAAACACTGCAGAGCGGCGCGTTATTGTAACATTTAAAGATAAAGTGGATGAAGCCTTAATACACGGAAAAATAAAACACAAACTCAAACATATTGCATCCGTTTCAACTATCCTGTCTTCAGATGAAATTGATAAATTGAAGCATGATCCTGAGATTAAAGCCGTTGAAGATGATGTTCAAGTCAAAGTCGCCGAGCAAACGATGGATTGGGGAACAACGGTCGTTCAAGCAGCTTATTCATGGAACAATGGGTATACCGGCGCAGGAGTGAAAGTTGCCGTACTAGACAGCGGAATCAGCTTGAACCATGAAGATTTAACAGTAGCTGGCGGTGTGTCCATGGTCGATTACACCACTTCATACGACGATGATAACGGACACGGCACCCATGTTGCAGGGATTATTGGTGCTAAAAACAATGATGTTGGGACGGTCGGCGTCGCACCGGACGCTTCTCTGTATGCCGTCAAAGTTTTGGATGCGCATGGGACAGGCTATTTGTCTGACGTTATTGACGGTATTGACTGGAGTATCGATAATCACATGGATATTGCCAATTTAAGCTTGACCACAGCAGTAGACTCGCCAGCTCTACACGATGCGGTTGATCAGGCATATGCAAACGGGGTTCTAGTCGTAGCTGCCGCGGGCAATGCGGGAACAACCGACGGAACGGAAGACACCATACAATATCCAGCCAAATACAGTTCGGTCATTTCAGTCGGGGCTGTGGACCAGGGAAACCAAAGAGCATCGTTTTCCTCGACTGGAGGCGAACTCGAGGTAGTTGCTCCTGGTGTAGGCATTAATAGTACCGGTCTGAATAGTAGCTACGTTACCATGAGCGGGACTTCGATGTCTGCTGCATTTGCAACCGGCGAACTTGCCTTAATTAAACAAGAAAACCCCGCTATGATAAATGATCAATTAAGGGCTTTATTGGATCAACACGTATTGGATTTAGGACAAGCAGGAAAGGATTCTGTATATGGGTATGGTGTAATCAACTATAACTCTACGTCTGGCAGCCTTTCTTTAAACCAAGGGTCGACTGATACAGTTATTACGGATGTTTATGGCGAACCGAATCAAAATCTTTTGACTGCTGCTGGAACAGGTTCACATATTCTAGTGCGAGATTATTATGGTGGGAACACGGTAGATGAAACTTCATTATGGCCAAGCTTAGTTAATGCAAAATCTATAGCAGTAGGATATAATGTCAGCGATTCTTGTTACCAAAGGTACGTACTTTATACCAATAATACAGTGCAGTACACAGATTGTGCTGATCATTATGGTAATGGCTATTCTTATGATGATACTTCAAATTGGCCAAGTTTAGTGAATGCGAAATCTATAGCTTATATGTATCGAAATTATTATGGTACTTATGAAGCGTATCGTTATGTACTTTACAATGATAATACGGTTAAATATCGAAAATGGACTAGTTACATGGGAATAAATGGGCCGACTACTGATGATACAAGTTTCTGGCCGGATTTAACAAACGCCAAAGCGATCGCTTTTGAGCCTTGGTTTAATCAATATGTATTATACAACAATAATACTGTTATTTCAGATGATAGAGATGTAACATCTAATTTCCCTGATTTAGTAAATGCCAAGGCAATTGGGGCAAATGATATTTCTTCGTATCCATCAGATATAATCAAATACTATGCGGCTTATTTAGACGTAAATCCCTCTATTGCAACAAATAATACGAACCAAACAATTTATAAGAATTCATCTCCAACGACAATAACTCTCTCGGGAACTGTAAATGACCCGGACAATGATAATGTCACAATAAGCGCTACGATTGCCGGGCACACCAAAACGACAACCATAACCAATACAAGTTCCTCGAAACCGTGGTCCCTGCAATGGGATGTAAATACGGATAATGTTCCGGTGGGGAATTACTCGAACATTACAGTTACGGCAAATGATGGGTTATGGGGGAATGCAAGCACTACCTACACGGGAACCATCGTGGTCGACAATGTTCCAAACGTGCCAACCACACTCAGCCCAGGCAGCTCCTCGTCCTCATCACCATCTTTGGTTTCAGGGACAACTCCAACACTAAGATGGACGTTCTCGGATCCCGACGTTGGAGATACACAGTCGGCTTTTGATGTACGAGTTTATAATAGTTCGGGAAGTACACTTTTGTATGATACGGGATGGGTAAATTCTTCTGTATCGAGTTTTACGGTTCCTTCAGGCAAATTGAATAGGGGAACGGTTTATAGCTGGAGAGTTGCGACAAGAGATAGTCATAACGGTAGTTCCGCATCATTTGCTCCTTTGGTTTACATAAAAACCAATTCATTACCGACAACAAGCTTTACTTCCTACACAGATGGACAATTGTTGGGGGATAATATTTTGACCTTGAGTTGGACCTATGCCGATGCGGAGGGACAACCACAAGCCAGTTATCGATTGCAAGGATCTAAAGATAATTGGCAAACCATCGGATATGATACAGGTGTTATATCCGGGGCGGCAACGAGCCGAACCACCACTCCGTTACCGGATGGCACGTGGAGCTTTAAAATAACCGTTTCAGATGGATTGGAATGGTCGGCCGCGGCAACTCGGAATAATCTTATTGTTCCGAATGCCTATGAACCAAATGATACGAGCGCTCAAGCTTTCGCTATCAACTATAATACGGCCTACACCTCGGTAATCAACTCGGCCAGCGACATTGACTTTTTTAAATATGTGGCGCCAGAGAGCGGAGTCGATCAATTGACACTGAATGTCCCGACCGACAAAAATTACGATGTCTATATTTATGACGCCAATATGAAATTCTTGGCTGCAGGACTCGTGAATGCTGCTGGAGGAGCCGAAAATGTAATCTATAAAGTGTCTAGCGGCGCGACATATTACATTAAAATTGTTGGCGTTAACGGCGACAGCAGCAGCAGCTCATATAACTTGCAAGTCAATAAATTCAGCATGGAAACCAACACAACCTATCAATATGATGCGAATGGCAATATTATCAGTAGAACGACGTCGACCAATTGAGGAGGAATAGCGCTTTGCGACGCCAAACGACGACAACCGCAGTATGGGCCCGTTTACTCATCTGTACCCTTCTTGTAGCTATATTTCCGTTTTCCACCTTGAAAACGGCGAGCGCAGCAACGACTGCCGAGGCGAATAAAACCGTTCAAGGGGCTAAGAAAGAAGATTCCGTAGAAAAGAGAAAAGCCGGGTTGAAATCCCGATATGCGATTTCCGAAACGGAACTTCAAGCAATTCTGGATCAAGGGTACACCTTGGACGATGCTGAGGCTGCGCTTCAATACCGCAAAAATACGAAAGCCAGCTTGAGTGACAGCTTGGCTAAGGTGAAGCCGCGGCCAATAAACAATGCGCAAAAAGCAAAAAGTACCATTACAAGCGAACTGGGGACGACGGATTATGGATCTGCGGCGGTTAGCGCCGCGGATACCATTCCGGACTATAATTACGTCAAAACAAAACCGGATCAGGCACCCTTTACCGTTTCATTAGAACATGAGAACATCTCCACATTAAGTGGGGATTTATCCCTCCAAACCGATGAATTTTCCCTTCCCGGGAGAAACGGGATGGGTTTTACGTTAAGCCGGATGTACAATAGTTCGGATTCCCAGTTTGGTGATATGATTGTACAACAAGGGGTAAATAAGACAGTCAAACCCTATGAGGAACGCTTCTTTCCGATCGGCAAAGGATGGAGCTGGAATATACCGTACCTCATTTTTGCCGGCAGTGAAACGTACATACACCTTGGGGATAGCGGTGTCTACAAAATTGACGCCAACAATAAGCTGATCGGTTACCCGTGGCAGGATTTATCTTTTGCTCCTAGCAGTGCGGTTGTTAATGGACAGACGGCTGCTTATGTTTTAAAAAATACCCAGAACATCAGCCAATATTTTAACTCTTCCGGGAAGTTGATTCAAATTTCGGATGCTTATTCGAATGCGATCAATTTTACTTATACGGATAGTTTCATCTATGGCGATGGTGTGACCCTGTTAAGCAGCATAACGGATTCGGTTGGCAATACCATTCAAATGACCTATGATTTGGATTCAGTCGTTTTGACAAAGGGAAATCAAAGTATCACCTATTCTTTGATTAATCAAAATGGGGAGGAGTTATTATCGCAAGTCGTGGACCAGCTTGGACGTACGACGACTTACGATTACAGCGTGCGCGATGCCCAGTTTAATTTATCCTACTCAACAACATCTACTCCGGCAAGTAATCCTTATGCGCTGCTGACCGGCGTCACATATCCGACAGGGGGAAAAAGCGTCTTTACGTATGAGTCAAACCCTGTAACCAGAACGCTTGATAGCGGCGGTACGAATCAGGCTTACCGCATTGCGTCCCGTGAGGACCAAGTCACGTTAAGTGATGGGACTACCCAACATATCAACCATAAGGATTTCACGTACTCGGGGGACATGGGTAGCACTGCGGGCTCGATACCGTCGTTCTCGACAACCATTAACGACGGCTTGACCCAAACGACGTTTACCAACAAAAAAAATTATATCGATACAAATACACCGGCAGTCTTTTATAATACCGGCATCACACAGGTCGCCGTTCAAAACGGTGTAACGTATACGGCTCAAACGAATTACACGTATGACGAGACCAATCGATATCCGTATCCGCTTACGACGAGCGTTACGAAAACACAGTCTGACCAAAGCGGCAGTTACAGCACGACGACTTCTCAGGCATTCGATACTTACGGGAATGTGACCAATTCCGTTGATGCCATGGGCGGTACTGTTAGAAATGCCTTTGATGGTACAACTCACCTGCTTATAACTACAGCCAAGCAAATTAACGGAGACTCGCAATGGCAGTATACCCAGTATACGCGCAATGGTCAGGGGACAGTTACCAAGATTCAAGTGTATGCGGGGAACTCTGCCGGTCCTTCCGGAAATCCGCTCTCGGAAACCGACTATGAGAATATCGATCCTGCAACGGGGAATATTGGGCAAATTCGGGTGAAGAATGGCTCGCCTAATGATACGGTTACCGTCGTCCAGTACGATTCGGCTTACCAATACGCATTCCCGACCCAAACCATGACGACCGTGCATAATGTCGATGGCGCGGCTTCTTCCATTGTGCGCAGCTATTCGTATGATCCAACCAATGGGTCGTTGACCCAATATACGGATGGAAATGGGAACGTCACCAGCTACTCCTACGATATTTTGGGTCGCGTTACAAAAGCGGTCCATCAGGTCGACGGCAGTGCAACGTCAATTCACTATGATGATAGTTTGAATCAGATTGTTAGCACGGATGAAACTGGCGCACAAACGGAAACGAATTGGAATCCGCTTGGATTCAAGACGGATGAAGGCATTTTGGTCGACGGTGTGTATAAGTCCAAAGCCAAGTACGGTTATGATGCCTATGGGCGTCTGATCTGGAGTGAAGATGCACTCGGCAATCGGCAGACCTTTGGCTATGACGCTTGGAACCGTCAAAATACTCTAGCGTACCCGGATTTGGGCATCGCAACAACGAATTACAATGATATTGCGAATACCATGACGAGTATTGATCCCGAAGGATACGCGTTAAAAACGGTATATGACAAGCTGGGAAGAACCGTTCAAACGATTGAGACCAAACAAGGCGGTCAACCAACAACACTGGCCTCTTACACCTATGATAATGCGGGTAACGAATTAACAGAAATTATCGCTGGTTCGCCCCAGCAGGTGACGTCTTATTCGTATGACGCGTTAAACCGGTTAAAGAGTGTAACCAATGTCGGCGGCGGAGCAAATCAAACGACGTCCTATAACTACGACATGCTCGGGGACCTAACCCAGACTACATTTCCGGATAATCAGACTACGGCGAAACAATACGATGAGGCAGGCCGCCTGATTAAGAACACGGAAGCAGCTGTGGCCGGGAAAAATAACATCGAGAAGTATTATTACGATGCGAATGACAACCAAACCGGTTTAATCGACCGTAATGGAAATCGGTTCAAGTATACGTACAATGGCCGTGACTTTTTGATGAAGAAAGAAATCGTCGATGCAAGCGGAAACCCAATTCCCGGGGAAGAGACGATCAGCTTTAGCTACGATTTACTAGGTAGACGGCTTAGCATGACCGATAATACGGGAACGACCAGTTATGCCTATGATCAGGCAACCGGCACCTTGAGCGTAGTGACATTCCCGGACGGCAGCACGATGGATTACAGTTATGATTCGAACGGAAACCGCCTCTTGATGCGAGATCCTTTCGGGAGCAATACGTATTATCATTACGATTCGCGGAACCGAATGGATACGGTAGGAGACTCGCTCGATTTTACGAACGATTTTGAGGCAAAGTATCAGTATTACGGCGATGATCTTTTAAAACAAATTACGCAGCGTAATGGCGTGACTTCGGCTTATACGTATGATGGTAAGCAGGTCGGGACCCTTGTTGAGAAGAAGGCGGATGGAACAACCCTCAATAGCTTTAGCTATGCCTACGATATTAAAGGGAATATTCAGAGCCGAGTCGAAAACGGAACAACGAATAGTTTTACTTATGATGAATTAAGCCGAATTGCAACGTCCAGCCAATATAACGAGAACTATCACTATGATAGCCGCGGCAACCGGACGAGCATGACAACCAATCATCCGTTTGATCGTCCGGACAGCACAACGTCCATGGATAAACGAGACCGGTTAACCAGCGTTACGACAACCGGCGGTAAGAATGTAACCTATCGCTATAATGGCGATGGATTGCTATGGGAACGGACGGAAAACGGACAAACAACCCGGTACTATTGGGACGGCGATCAAATTGAAGCCGAAGCAACCGTTTCAGGAGGGGTGGCATCCCTAAAAGCCCGCTATATCCGTGGGCAGGGAATTGTTGCACGCGATGACGGACAAGGAAAAGCCTATTATGTTCAAAATGGCCATGGCGATATCGTCGATTTAATGGACAGCACAGGGAATACGAAACTCAACCAATACAGTTACGATATCTTTGGAAATATCGCGTCCGAGGCTGAGAACATACCGCAACCGTTTAAATACTCCGGGGAAATGCAGGATACCATAACTGGCCTTCAATATTTACGCGCCAGGTGGTATGATCCGAGTATCGGGCGGTTTATGGGTGAGGATACGTATGAGGGCCAAGTAGACAATCCGTTAAGCCAAAATCTTTACACGTATGTCGAGAATAATCCGCTGACGAATATTGATCCTTCGGGGCATTGGTGTACTTCAACAGATGGAAATTGGTCTCATCCAGGAACAACATGTAGTGACTCCAAAAATTGGGACGGCGCGGACTATCTTCATGATGGAGATGAAATAAGAAGTAACGGGGTAACAACTGGGATATATCTTGACACGGATGGTGTCTACGAAGACCATACTTGGACAGGAGATGTCTTCGACACCGTGGTTACTGGAGGAGTCGCGTTAGGGAATAAGACTGCAACGACAGCAGGCAAAAAAATTGCACAGATGCTTGGTAAAAAAGTAACTACTGCCGTTTCGGAAGAAATAGCCGATACTTTACTTTATAATGGGACTAGAGATGCTACCAGGGATTTTTTAAACGGAAAAGGTAAGAGCACACTCGCAAAACATTTCAATGACCATAAAGCAGAATTTGGATACAGGACTGAGCAACAATATTTGGCAGGGGCGAGAAATTTTTTAGAGAAGAAACCGACTGCCACAACAGAAGCATTTACTTCGGAGGGGGGTACATATTTCAGATATGACACTGCGACGAATGAGTTTGGCATAATCAATCAATATGGTGGTATTTCGACTTATTTCAAACCACTTGATAATATGTCGTACTGGCAAGATCAAATAGCAAAATATGCCCCTAAATAAAGAAAAGAGATGTGAAATGAAAAAAATACAATGTCCTTGTTGCGGATATTTTACGATTGAAAGTGAAGATGAGGTGATAGTAGAAATATGTGAAGTGTGTTTTTGGCAGTATGATGCCGTGGCCCATGATACCCCTGATATAAGTAAAGGTGCGAATTATATTTCTTTAAATCAGGCAAGAGAAAACTATAAAAAGTTTGGAGTTTGTAAGATAGAATTTCAAGATCAAGTTAGAGAACCTTTACCAGAGGAATTTCCAGAGAACAACTTGGATTAATACAACCTTTAGCCACCACATGTGAGCAGAACTCCATGTGGTTTTATTTTTTAAACAACAGTTTACATTATTTGAGTTCAGCCTCGATACTCAAATGAGCTCCAGCCCTACCCAATCTAACGAAGTATTACTTGAAGGGGAGTTGATGTTAGACTGAAATCTGGACACGGAGAAACCGGTTCGTGGCGAAGGGGTTTGGCTCAATTTGCGTTTGATTCTGCTGGCACTGCAACACCAAGAACCCCATCTAGGAGGGGATAAACAGGTCCACTAAATGTACATTCGTGCAAGGAAGACTAAAATACGTAAACGTATACGTAAGTGTCTACATTTACGTATACGTTTACGTATACGTTTACTAGATTAATAGATTCCAAGTGTGCTAGAATTACCCTAACAAACGAAAAGAACGCTCTCTGCTTTGGCCGGCGAGCGAGCGTTCCTTCGTTCGAGTGTTATACTCAAAGTTTGACACCTTACAGGCTCCTATGTTAGGACCTGTTCGGTACAATATTTGCATGCTCTAAGCATGCCTATTAGGTATTCCAATCTTACCATGGATTGAACCGAATGGGCAAGGGCATGCTTCCACCAAATTCAGGAGAAGTATGCCCTTGTATGCGTTTTATTCGGTATATGCTTCTTTTTTCTGGCTTAAACGGAGCTTACGGCTACCGGATCAGTCTGTCCTATTCAAACCAAATAATAAAACCGCATAAATGGGTCCACGAGCCATTTTGAAATTTTTTTGAAAATAGACCTTGTGGGGCTTAGTTTCCTATTACCTTTTTTCGGTTATGGTAAGCCGCGCTTTATTCAATGGTTTCAACGGCTCTTAGCGCCGAGTTCTACATACATTTCATGCCTCAAACTAATTTCATATCCCGGCGCTCGTTCCATTTTTTGAAAAATGGACATCGAGGGCTTAGTTTCCTATTGCCTTTTTTTCGGATTCTGAGCCAAGGTGAGCTTCGCCAGCTTGGTGGGAACAGGAGACCACGGTAAAAGACCTGCCCAATTCATGCGGCGTGCCGGTGGCTAGTGGGTTGGTGATTGTCGAGGGTTGTCGCGTTTTGGTCGCGGCCACTTGCGCCGTGCCAGGCGTGCAGTGAAGCTTCACGCTCGTCGTCTGCCTACCTAACCGGGGGCAGATAAACCGGCTTAAACGAAGTGCAGCCCGCGCCATGATGTGACTCCATCAAGGGCTGCGACCGTTCCGAATAGTACGTGGTACAGACTCGAAGGAACCTTGCTGGAAACCGTTCAAGGGAGAGTAGACCACGGTTTGAGAAGTCACTGAAAAAAGCTGTGGCAGCGGATTGGTCCATAGGAACCGTAACCAATCCGGAGCGAACGCGCTCCATAAATCAGTGGACCGTAGTCAAATGCGGTGTGGCAGAAACAACTCCTGGGAGCCGTTCCCCAAAGCGTGACGGCCGAGCCATTTTGTTTCTCCATCTTATCCCTGTTGGCCTTTTTATTTTTTAACTGGCCTTCGGGATAAGGTGATCTGTGTCCACCCCGCACGATCCATTCTGGCTCCAGCCTATGGGTACGTCAAGCGTAAAAGGTAAGTTACCTAGATAAATGTAAACAGATCACCGTTAATGTAGGGGTGGGAGTGGGGAGGCTGGTTTGATCTGTGACAACGCGATAGCGTTGTTTCCTGTTACTTTGTTTTGTAAAGATGCGTAAGTACTTTTAAAGCTTGATGAAAAAATGGTTGATGATGATGGTTCCGGTGGAGAACATAGCCGCGAAAGGAGCCGATGGTTTGGGGGCAACGCGGTTTTCGTTGTCCCCACTCCGAGGCGAGTGAGTGGAACCGGAGCGCTGGCGGAGGAGTGTTACTGACGTAGGTGCTCATTATTCTATAGAGTTTTTAATTTTACGTGTACGTAGATGTTTACGTATACGTACACGTTTATGGGGACAATGATTTTTTTTTCTGTTAGAATGCAAATGTATACGTAAACGTAAACGTTGGAGGTCGATCATGGCGAAGATTATTACGTTTGGGATCCAAAAGGGCGGAAGCTCGAAGACGACTACCTCGGGGATCGTTGCTTATTTGTTAAGTAAGGAATATCGGGTATTAGCGGTGGATATGGATTCGCAGGGGAATCTTACGGAGCTATTAACACAGAGGGATCCGTATGATTTTCAAGGGCATACCATATTCGAAGCCTTAAAGGAACAAGATGCTCGAAGATATATTCAGCGCATCACAGACAACTTACATATCATTACGGCCGACGATCATATCGCGCGTTTTTCATCCTGGCTGTATGGCACGCCATATCGCGGAAACATGTCTCTCGTTTTATTAGAAACGCTGGAGACGATACAGGAACAATATGATTTCATTATTATTGATACACCGCCGGCCCTTGGCGAACAAACGGTCAATGCGCTGGCCGCGGCGAATTATGTTGTGGCGATGTTTGAGGCTAGCAAATTTTGTTACTCAGCGTTAAGTCGGTTTTTGGAGACTTGTGTCCACGTCCAAGAGAAAGTGAATCGAGAGATGCAAATCGCGGGAATCCTTCGCTGTATGATCGACACAAGACGGACAGATAACAAAGCCTTGATCGAACTCGTTGAAGAGGAATATAAGGAACTTTGTTTTCAAACGGTCATCACCCGAACAGCTGCTACAGGACGTCTTTCCATCAATGGGTTTGAGGAGAATAATGAATTAAACCAGGCTGTCATTCAGTACCGGGAATTTGTAAAGGAGCTGATTGATCGTGTCCAAAAATAAGTTAGATGCAATCAAAGCAAAGGTTCGTCAGTCAGGCGGCACTAGTGTACATGCTCAAATTATCGATACCAGTATTATTGAAGAAGACCGAAAAACAATGACTTCTCCCGTTCAACAAAAAATTGATGAATACGTAGACGTAAACGTAGATGTAAACGTTCCGAAGCGCTCCGCTCGAGGGAAAAAGCAAAAGTTTGAAGAGCTACATGCGCGGCAAACGTTTTGGGTACGGAAGGATTTTGTTGAATTAATCGAACAAGAGTCCGAAGGAGCTCGAGGGGAAAAGACAAGAGTCATAAATGAGGCTTTAGAGGAATATTTCAGTAAACGTAAACGTTGATGTATACGTATACGTAAAAACAGCTTATGGATGTGCCCCACCATGAGACGAAATGAACAAGTGAGCCACGTCCATAGGGTTCGTTAAGAAATTACGAAGAGAACAATTATGGGGGCGTTTAAGATGTACCTTTGGTGTTCTCAATGTGAATGCGTATATTTAAAAAGGAAATGGACGCTTAACGGAACCTTAAAAAATGGACAATGCCCGAATGTTTCATGTGGTGCTAGGGAACATAATAATGCAATGGAGTGGAAATCATACGCTCTTGCGAATGGATACGATGAGGATCCGGTAGAGGGCAGATATTATCCAGCAATGAAATTATTCTAAATTGTGCCTGGCTGGCTAGAACATAGAAGAAAGCAGAGGTATTCAACAGCGGCGATAGTTTATTATGCTACTGTTTTTCTTTTAACGAAGCACATGCACCCTAACGGAACGTCAAGGTTTGTGAGAGGTTTAATGCAACGCTACTGGTTTTAATTAAAATAATGGTCTAAGTTTGGAAAGGATTTCGGCACATATTTGGTGTTATCCGTATTGTTTATCAGAAGAGGACATATTCCAGAAAAATAAGTGAAAATCCTTTCACGCACCTAATTATTTTCACCATATCGAATAATGATATCGTACTCAGGGCTCACAGCTGAAACGCCACAACCTTTTTGCTCTCCATGCAAAGTGGCTGATGAAGATACATCAAGACTTATCATATTCCTGTAGTTGAAATGGACATTCTATATTGTATGATTGATCATCCATGGTTGGAGTAGATATCGGTTAATGGTTGGATGTGGAGGTGATATTCGACGTGGACATGCATCTGTTCCCATTGTCTATCCCAATCATCAGAAGAAATGGGCCTTGAAAAGGGGGACTGAGTGAGTAAACCGATTTGCAAAGGATCCACCTTCCATTTCTGCATTTGTTTGAATAGTTCAGTTGTTTGTTTTTGCAAATAAACTTCGATTTTTGTCGAAAGATCCTCCATTCTTTCTGCATCAAATAAGTTGTACTCCCCGTGATATTCTTCGATACGGCTGCTTAGGTCCACATTTATAGAGAGGGAAGTATGATCGGCGTTCATTTTTTTTCGAACGTTTGCATGAATATTTCCCAAACTTACTGAGAGGCCCGGAATGGCCAGTGTTATCAGATTATGTTTTTTATGCATAAGTTGCAGAATATGATTATCGATTTGATTAATTACTGCAATTAGTTTATCCCCTTTGAAAAGAGCAGTACCTTCATAGACGAGATTGGTTTTATTTGCTCGGAAGACGGGGAGAACCGGGTAAGAATAGGTCGAATATAGTCTTTTCATGAATTGGTGAAGATTCATGACCGCAATTTCGCCCTTATCCTGTTCTTTGTAATGTTTAAGCATACGATAAAAATAGTAATCCAAGTTGTTTTGTTGTTTCAGGTGGTTTGTAATATAGGCTGTCAGATCACCGTCTATGATCACGAGGAATAGGCGCTGGGAGATGTCAGGGCTCAATAAGATGGAATTAAGTAACCAATCGATCCCTCTTTTTGCAATTTCCTTATTGATAAACAAGATGCGCATTTGCCCCAGTTTCAATTCACGGTAATAGTTGAAATTAAATTTCTCCCTTTCCTGTTTCAAAAGGCGGACCTGAAGGGAAAGCATCTGTTTATTTTCACTGGTCAAAGGAGGCACTAAAGTCGTTATTTTTATTTTGCCTTCATTTCCTTTGTCGATGGACCAGAAAACGACTGGTGCCAATTCTTCGATGATATTTTTTTCCGGAAGCGGTGAACAGCCGGTACTGCTTAGAACGACGGATCCGACCAGGGTGATGGAAATGGCGCTTTTTATGAATCTCATTCGAAATCCCGTCCTTTAGTTGTTCGTTTGGCCGTAGCCAATATGAGCGTTGGTAGAATCAAAAGGGTTGCTGCACCCATAATAATTTGCAGGGACAGCCATCGATTACTGAAGACAGATTCACCCCAGAATAGATGATTGACCGCCACGATGAGTCCAAAAACAACTGCGCAGCTTGCACTGAAACCGATTCGAGTCGTGCTTTTGTGGATGTTCCCTGTTACGATGCGTACGGCTCCGTAAAATAACAACAGGAAAAGGGAACATGCGAAGACATAATGAACCATGTGCACACAAATCAGAATGATGTCGATTCGCTCCAGCGCGGGTGATTGCAGGTAACGGATCATATTAATGACGGGATAGGGTTTACCCTTCAAATAATTCGAACCGAAAAACAATAAGGATGCAGTAAACAACAGGACATATTCGATAACTGACAGTGCATTAGCCAAGGATAAGGCCTTCAGCTTTTTCTGTTGGGAAGAAAACCATGGAATCAGACAGACCAGATATTCCGGCCCCGATAGGGAGGACCAGACGTAGAAAAGACCCTTCCAAACCTGTCTGTACCCGTTTGTGGGTATGATTGGATATAAGTCGTGAAGATCGGAATACTTGAAGAAGAGAAATGGCACGAATAAAAGACTCATCCAAACCGTGCAAAAAAAGGCGATGACAACAAAACGAATCGTCTTTTCAATTCCTTGAGACGCAAGATAATAGCCGATTAGGAAGATGACCAGCGCAATCCAGTCTCTCTGCATGGAAGGGAAAATGTATAGATGGACGAGTTCTACAAAACCCAGTATGAAGGCCGATAACTTGACGAAGAGGAAAGGCAATCCGATTGCAGCGTAAACATATACAAGTCGTCGTCCCAAAAGTTGGGTCCCGTTTGCGCCATCGCGTGAAAAAACTTTTGAAAGGATGATCAGGTTAAGCTGTGACAGGATGCCAGCGACGAGAATAACCCCAATCATGTAAGGCTGAACCAAATAGACGGGCATGATTAGAACGAAGTAAAGCATCTGCAGCCGGTTTGTCATAAACATGACATAAACCCCGCTGAATGTAGACGTTTTCTCGAATAATGAAAAGTGGGACATGATTCAACTCCTTTAGTCTCGGCGTCGTTTTTGCAAAGGATGTAAATATGCGGGACGTTTCCTCATCCAATGCAAGGGTCCGCGAATGAACAGATCGATCCAGTCCCTCCCGTAAAAGGGGGCAACTGGTGCTAAATAAGGCTGTTTAAGAGAAGACAGCCCGTTTAAATGAATAAGAAGGAGGATAAGCCCCAGAAAGATGCCAAAGAAGCCCAGTAAGGAAGAAAGAACCAGGAGAAGAAACTGAATAAACGCAGTAGCTTTTGTTACCAGGTAGTTCGGAGTCAGAAATGAAGCGATTGCGGATATGCCAACCAGAACAATCAGGACTTGACTGACGAAGCCGGCACTTACCGCTGCCTCTCCGACGACAATACCACCAATTACTCCCAATGTCTGGCCGGATTTTGTCGGCATTCGGATACTGGCTTCCTTGATGACTTCCAGAGTTAGCAGCATAAGAAGAGCTTCCCAGTAAGGCGTAAACGGCAATTTGCTGCGAGACTCCAATAGCACGAATAATATTTGCAAAGGAATCATCTGATAATGGAACGCGGTTAATGCCACATAAGATGGAATTAATATTAGAGACAGCAAGAAACTGAGATATCGAATACAGCGCAAAAAACTGGCGACCAGCCATCGGTTGATGTAATCCTCCGGTGATTGGAAAAGGTCAAATAACGTAATGGGACCGATAAAGGCAAATGAAGAATTATTCACCAAAAATGTGATTTTTCCCAGACCTAATGAATAGGCGCATACATCGGGGCGGTCCGTGTGCTGATATTGAGGAAACACGCTATGATAATTGTCCTCCATAAACGTGGCTACCTGCGAAGAGTCAAGAAACAAATCAAAATCGATGTTTTTGATTTTGTTTTTTGCAATGGAAATAAATTCGGGATTCGTCAATTTATCGATATATAACATGATGATGGTTGTTTGACTTAAAGAACCGAGGGTAAACTTTTCGGTCTTGACCTCGGCGAGCGGCAATCGTCTGCGTATTAACGTGATATTATCGTCTATTTGCTCACTAAAACTATCCTTCGGTCCGTAAAGGATCGATTCCGTCTGAGAAGTTTCAATTCCGCGACTCAACGGGTTTTGTAGTGATATGGCCACCCATTGATGATTTTGGACGTCGCAGACAAGGATGGACCCTTCGAACATGTTTTTTAGCGATTCTTCGAGTGTATCCAATGTCGAAATCTTGGCCTGACGGATACAAGTATCTAAGGAATCATTAAAATCGCGGAGCAGAGGAGCGATTATACATTCATTCAAACGTTCTTTATCGATAAGCGTCCTGACATACGCAATAACCACTTTTTGGCCATTGTCGGTTTGATGCTCGACTATATCGGCATCATACATACCAGACAACGCCTTTTTAAGTTCATCAAGTGTCAATTTCTGCCGATCACCTGCTTTTGTACGGGAAAGTTCACAATGCTTGCTTTTCCAGAACATATGTAGACTCCTAAATGAATAATATTGTTGTTATTATGATCAATATAACGAAAAATATTCCATTGGCTAAAAGACTTGTTTGCCGAGGAGATGCTTGAGGCCGAGATGGATACTCATCTAGGTTACGAGAAGCATGAAACGAAAGCCAAAACACACCAAATAGCCGAAACGGCAAAAGCAAGAAGACCGTCATGAGTGAGTATGGTGAGCAAGAGATCCAAGTGCCGCGCGACCGTCTGAGCGAGTTCGAGCCATTGGTGGTTAAGAAGCATCAATCGAACGTAACAGGCATTGAGGACCAGATCGTGGCACTCTACGCGAAGGGCGTGAGCACGCGGGAGATTCAGGATCACCTGCAGAACCTGTAAAGGATCGAGGTTTCACCAACACTCGTTTCCAATGTCACCAACAAGTTGCTGCCGCTTATCAAGGAATGGCAGAATCGTCCGCTGCAGGGCGTTTATGCGGTCGTCTTTCTGGACGCCATCCATTTCAAGGTCAAGCAGGACGGTGCCACACGGCCCAGTATTATAAAGTAAAAGGAAAACGAATACCGTTTATTGCTGCCGACAGATTCCCTTGCGAGAGAACTTGAATACTCCTACTGCCATAAGGGACAGAATCAGATCATCGATGAGGTCCACCGGTACATTAACTTTTACAACCACAAGCGGTTTCAGAAGAAATTAAACAACCTTAGTCCGGTGGAGAACCGAACTAAGGCTGCTTAGTGCTCTTATTTCATTGTTGTCTACTTGACGGGGCGCCACCGGCCTCCCGCTTGGGAAGGACCCAGTTGGGGCGCGGGAAGTGGCAGGTATAGCCGCTCGGATAGCGCTCCAGATAGTCCTGGTGCTCCGGCTCTGCTTCCCAGAAGTCGCCGACAGGCGTCACTTCGGTGACGACCTTGCCCGGCCACAGATCCGACGCGTTTACGTCGGCGATCGTCTCCTCCGCCACCTTTCTCTGCTCGTCGCTCGCATAGTAGATCGCCGAACGGTAGCTTGTGCCGATATCGTTGCCCTGACGGTTCCGCGTCGTAGGATCGTGGATTTGAAAGAAATACTCCAGGATGCGTCGGTAGCTTGTCTCCGCTGTATCGAAGACGATTTCGATCCCCTCCGCATGAGTACCATGGTTGCGATAGGTCGCGTTCGGAGTGTCACCTCCAGTATAGCCGACGCGAGTCGAGACGACGCCGGGAAGCTTGCGGATCAAGTCCTGCATTCCCCAGAAGCATCCCCCAGCGAGTACAGCGCGCTGATGCATGTTAAACCTCCTCAATCTGATCGAGATATTTGCCGTAGCCCTCGCTCTCCATATCATCTCGATGGATGAATCGGAGCGATAAGAATTGATGCAGTAGCGTAGACCACCGCGATTAGCCGGGCCATCCAGGAAGACGTGACCGAGATGGCTGTCGCCGTGAGTGGATCTAACTTCGGTCCTTATCATCCCCTGGGAGGTTTCCCGCAACTCGTTGTTGTTTGCGGAACGATCGGCTTCGTGAAACTTGGCCACCCAAAGAAGGACTAGACCCAAGCTGCATATCGGTGATCTCTCGAAGCTCCATGTCTAGAATGTCCCATATCCGCATTAGAAAGGCAATGTTTTTCCAACTAACTTAGAGCTTCGTGAGATCCTCAACCATTATACCCGCGGTATGCGTGACTCAAACCTGATGCTTTTTACTGTTGAACTAGTACATTTGCCGCGTCCTGACTTACCAGATCAGAGAGCAACTGGATACCTTGTCCGGATTTTGCGGGAGCCAACGTACTGCAAAAAAAACGCGCAAGGCCTAGATACGAGGTTGTGGATAGATGAAACCGATCTCACCGAGAAAACAGTAAGATGCTGGCACTGATGCCTCGTATTTAAAGTAGCTTCTTTGCGTAATTAGGGATATGTCGGATGACAAGAACATAGTAACATTGAGCCGCATAAGTTGCGGCTTTTTGTTTTAATGTTATAAAGTTCTTATCAAACTCGAATAACAAGAACTTTATAACATTCCCGACAAATACGATAAGCGGGATCAGCTGACGAGCATGACAAAGCGGAATTGCAGCAACGTGACATATACAATGGATAACTTTCAGCCGTTTACAAGTCCATCCAAGTCAAGGATAATATCGCTGCTGGAAGCATCCGTTTGACGCCTAATTATAAATACAGTAAATGAAAAGTATCTTGTTTATTTCCATTCTCGAATGACGCACGTGTATCTGGGCAAGTGAATATATTATGTAATCAATCTCCAATCCAGAAAGGCGGGATACTACGAATGTCATCCGACAGCGCCATGGATGCACTTAATTCTCCTTCTTTGAATCTATCTTTTGATTTAAGAACATCGTTATTATTCCAGCAAAACGCCCAAAACTTCATTCTTCAGCAATTCGCTAAGCAGTTACCCGTAATGCAAAGCCTTGGCTTACTCGACGTCTATCTGAGTAAAGGCCATAGCGTAGAGGCCCATTGGCACCCAAACGCATCCGAACTTCAATACGTAGTACAAGGAGAAGTTGCCGTCTCCATTCTTAACCCCTTTTCCCGGCAGATACTTAGTTACCGCGTCAAGCCCGCCCAGACGGCTTATATCCCGATGGGCTGGTGGCATTGGCAAACCGCGACGATGGATAACACCCATTTTGTGGCTGTTTTCGACAATAATGCCGCGCAAATCGTATTCGGGTCCGATATCCTTAGAAAGACACCTCCTGAGGTGTTCCAGATGATCTATGGCGTGAATGCGGCCCAACTTGCTGATGTGCTCAAGCCTATCGACCAGACAGTAGTCATAGGTCCGCCTGATTCAAGAGATATCCAATTGAGGATAGGCATGCAAGGCCGTTATTGAATCACTCTTCATAAACAATCTGGACGGAGAAGCAATCTTTTTTACGACTGACGTCACAAGTGCTTGCTTCTTCACATTTCGTATGCCCATAGAAATAGTGGAATCTCAAGTGTACCTCAGTCAATAAAATGGACAGGTAGAATCGAGAAAATCAAGCGGCAGATCGGTACGAACTCGCACTGGCTCGAATGACCTCCGTATGCTCGGCTTCCTGGTGCTAATCTTTCGATAATTGACCAAGCTATCCTCGTCGCACGATAAAAATAGTTGGGGATTTATCCCAGGCTAATAAAGTCCTCATCCAGCTCTTTTATATCGATCTCCAATGCTATGGCAATTTTTTTAATGTTCTCATACGTTGGATATTTTCGCTCTCCTCTTTCTATTCCTGATAAGGTTGGCTGGGGTACTCCGGATTTTTCAGCCAATTCGAGCTGGCTCCATCCTTTTTTTTCTCGCTGTTCACGGATCTTTAAAATAAAGGACTCCTCCTCTTTAATCTTTGTTCCAACGAAGAAGTTGGAATTCGATGACAAAAATCACCTCTATTCGATATTAAATGACGGTAAATTAATGGTATAAATATCCTGAAAAACAAGCGATACTCAAATTCGATAACAAATTTGAGTATCGCTTCATCGTATTAACTATGGTATAATTTTTAATGTTTTGGCTAGTTTGGACCTCAGTCAATAGATTGGACACATCAAACCGAGAGAATTACGCCGCCTTGCGGTACATATGTTCGTATTGATTGGGGGTAAAGTACCCAATGGACGAATGAATACGTTTTCCATTATAAAAGCAAGAAATGTACTCGAAAATCGCTCTTTTCGCTTGTTTTCTTGTTTTGAATTTCTCTAGGTAAACGAGTTCTTTCTTCAACACGCTGTGGAAGGACTCGATGCAGGCATTATCGTAGCAGTTTCCTTTACGACTCATACTTCCGATCATCTGGTATTTCTTCAGACGAAGCTGGTAATCTGCCGAAGCGTACTGGCTGCCACGATCCGAGTGATGTAGGAGCCCTGGAGCTGGCCGTTGACGGTTGTAGGCTTGGTCAAGCGCCGTGATCACGAGTTCTTTTGTCATTCGTTCATCCATGTGAAAGCCCACGATTTTGCGGGTGTATAAATCCATGACACTGGCGAGATATAACCAGCCCTCGTCAGTCGGGATATAGGTAATGTCCGTCATCCAGACCTTTTCCGGTGCGTCAGCGGTAAACGTTTGATCGAGCACATTCTCGGCTACAGGCAGATGATGATTCGAGTTCGTTGTCGCCTTGTATTTCTTCACGGTTCGGGATTTCAGGCCCATTCTTTTCATCGCCCGTGAGACCGTTTTTTCGCAGACCTGAACACCTTCCTTTTTCAACGTTTCCCAGATTTTCGGACTGCCGTACAAACGTCTCGAATCCAGGAAGATCCGCCTGATGTGTTGCTCCAGCTTTTCTCGATGCTTGGTCCGACTGCTTTTCTGCCGCCGGGTCCATTCGTAATAACCGCTTCGAGATACTTGGAATAAGGTGCACATCTTCGCGACACGGAGCTTGGAGCGGTGATCGTGGATAAACGGGTAGATCAGCGCCGGTCTTTTGCGAAGTAGTGCATGGCCTTTTTTAAGATCTCATTCTCCTCTTCCAGATCACGGATTCGTTTCTGGAGGTCACGCAGAGCTTTATCTTCCGGCTTTTGTTGTCCACTACCTGGAAACGCTTGGTTACCGTCTTGTTTAAATTCAGCGATCCAACGATAAAGCGTATTTTCATGCAGCCCCATTTCCCGGGCTACCTGCGCCACCGTTTTCCCTTCCTCTTGGATGAGTCGTACGGTTTGGATCTTGAATTCCTTGTCATATTTTTTCGTCATCTCAGACACCTCGAATTTGAATGCATTTATTGTCGCACTCTCGGTTCTCCGTGTCCAGATTTCAGTCTAGCATCAGTTCGACCAATTCATCAACATTTGTTTTTTTCAACCGCAGCCATTCTAGGTAGGGAAATTTCCCTTTCAGTTCTTTTGAAATTTGGTACGTATAATTGGAAACGGTTTGCGGTTCCAAGAACAACCTGGACGCGATTTCTCCTTTTGTGAGTCCCTCCGCATATAATATCAAGATCGTAAGCTGATGATTATTCAGCTTTTGTTTGATCTCCATTTCTCTTGTTTCCGAAAGTTTATGTAGAAACTGTTGTGCAGCCGAATGGTGTAAAAATTGCTTCCCCTGATATACATTTCGAATCGCATCAGGAAGATCTTTAAAGTAATATTTGGTGATATAATTATCTGCTTTCCCGACATTAAAAGCTTGTTCCATCACATCAACTTCCTCAATAGACGAAAGCATGATGATTTTTACGCTTGGATACATTTTTTTTATTTCAAAGGAGATATCTAACCCTTCCATTTGATGATTCGCGGTTGTCATTAAATTAATATCGAGGATGAGTACATCTAACTCATTTGATTGTAAAAAATCCAGTAAGCTTTTTTTATCTGTTACTACATTTGGAACATCAAAATCCCCCTCCCTCATTAAGAAAGCTCTTAACTGTTCCGCGTAGGACACTTCATCATCACAGATAAGCACTTTTATTTTCATTTTTGACTCCTAAAAACATTTTGTTTTTAACCCTTCTTATCTTTGGAAACGTAAGGGAAAAGGAAGTGCCAGTTTTTAAACGTTCGACTTTAATATTCGCTCGATGCTTTTCCAGGACAAGGTAGCAATAAGTCAAGCCGAGCCCATCATTTTGTTCTCTTTTCTTTGTGGAATAAAACGGCATGAAAATTCGTTTAAGGTCCTCTTTCGATATTCCATGTCCATTGTCCCTAAATTGAATGACGTATTCTTTATTGGACTCATATAGGGTGATTTCCAATATTCCCTTTCCTGGTTCCATCGCTTCAATTGCATTTTTAATGAAATTCGTAAACATTTGATCGATATGGACTCGATCACACCGGAAATTGGCCTCGCATGAATAATGAGTTATGCATTTCATGTTACTTCTTTCAAAGAGCATCCTCGTATTTTCTATCGTTGATTCCAGAATTGATCTTAGCGTATTTTCCTCAGGCACAATCTGAAAATCGATCGCATCCTGAATCCTACGCACCATTGTCATGATGTCATGGTTACTGAAAAGCACGCCTTGTAGATCTTTTTTTAATTCGTTGCTACTCCCGTCGATTTTACTGAGTACATTTTCAAGTATAAGCGTAGAAAAATTGATCTTATTTTTTATGCCGTGATTTAACATGGCTGCTAAAGTTGTTGCCGCAATAATTGTATTTTCATCCGCCTGCTTTTCAAGCTTTATCTTGACCCCAAAAAGGCCATCTCGAAATAAAAAAATCATATGAACCACAAAGGAATAAAAAATAAAGTAAGGCATTAAGTACATGTAGTCCCCTTTGGGGTATACATAAATCACTTTACAGATGAGGTTAATGTAGGTAGCTGCTAAAATCGTCGGAACTAACATGATACTGGTTTTCAAATAATGTTTCTTTCTTGCGCTATTCTTTTCTTTAATGGGAGCGTAAATCAATAAAAAAACAGCCGTTAATTCATACGGCAAACCCCAAAATATATAGACGTTATAATCTAGAAAAAGCTTATCAAAAAGGACCTTATCCTCTGAAAATGGAGTGGCTAAGTATAACATGATATTGGGAATCATCAATAGAACCGAAACGATCCATTGCAATTTACGGCCTTGAAGAACGTTTGAATAAATTAACGAAAACACGAGTATGCAATAGGGGAAACCAACCTGCGATATGAATGCGGTATAAATAATGGATTTCCAAAGAAGTAAGTACCCTAGTCCATCAGGCAAATGACCTGTTTGGGCCAGTTTAAGAAAGATATTCCGCTGTAATACAAGGGATATCCCGCCAATTGCCCCACAACAACCAAAGGCAATTGCCCAGCGAACGGTTAAATCCCTTGGATTCGCGATAAGATAAATAAAAATGGAAAACAGGAGAAGAAAGGATAGCAACAACATAGTAAACATAAACATTAGATTAGCCCCTACCTCAATCGAACTTCAGTTTATGAACCCGATGCCTGTGTTCCTTTAACTCCTCAAGCGAATAAAAGGTTCCTCTCCAATACATTCCGTTACGTTTCTCGGCTAGAAAAGCGGAGCGAGCTAGTACCCAAAGACATAACAGTACGGAAACGGGAAACAAAAGAATCTCAATTCCCTTATATTTCGCTAGCTTTCTCAATGAGTACCAATGTAGGACAAGCATAGAAAGAAGGGATAACAAATGAATGGCAAGAACCACGCCAGAAAGAAACCACACCATAACATAAGGCGCTATTGCCAAAAGTAATGTCCCTAGTACCGCTAAAACGACAAGCAAAAAGTTATATCGAAATCCAGCGTAAAAATTCTTTTCTAATCCTCGCATGGCTTGGTTAAAGTTTTCGTACCATTCCACTTCGATGTGGTCAATTCCAATTAGAAATCGTTGTTTTAGCTTAGCCCTTTTTACCATTACACCTAACTGCAGATCATCATCAGGAGCCATCGGTAGGCTTTGATGGGTACCTATTTTTCGGTAAGCTTCACGTGAAATGAAATTAAATGCACCGATCCCTAGACCGACTTTATGCTGAGTATCCTTGTTTGCTTTCCATGCTTGTAAAAAAAGCAAAACAAAAAATTGAAAGTAATGGACGAAAAGTTGTAAAATCAAGGATTTCGAAATGAGCCGCGGATTCAGGGTTAAATGGTCGACCTTGTTGGTTTGTACATAACTCATCACATCCTTTAAGGTATTGGATTCGAAAATCACGTCCGCGTCCGTAAACAATAAATATTCCCCATGGGAAGCCAAGTAACCTTGATACATCGCGTGATTTTTACCCAGCCAGCCTTCAGGTAAAGTCTTGATGTGAACAACTCTAATGCTCGACGGATAGGCTTGAGAAAAACGGTTTAGCTCGAGCTGTGTCCCATCTGTCGAACGATCATTGACGACAACAATTTCAAAATCAGGGTAATGGAGCTGCAATAACGTAGACAGTGTCTTTTTAATTCTTGGAGCCTCATCCTTTATGGCAATGACAATGGAAACCTTCGGATACCGTTTTAATGGCTTAGCCGCGGGAAGTTTCTCAACTAGCTTCCAACCCAAATACGAAGCGATTAAATTAAAGAACCAATACGCAAATGAAACAAGTCCTAGTCCAATTGCTGTTAGCTCAAAAAACATAATTTTAGACCCTTCTATGTGGATTTGGATTCATCAACGCCTCAACCTCCATTTTATCACGTTACCCAATGCCTTCCCGTTTATATCAAAAATTCCACTCATTTCAATGCTCGTCTTTTAAGTTTATACTGTTTGATTGCATCCTCATAACAGAATCGGAAGTACCCCACTGGATTTTGTACGTCAAGCTTCATCCGCACGCTGCCGTCTAAATTTCCCTGGCATGCCCGATCAAAATATAACCCGCAAGCGATTTCGATCACGGCTGGATCCAGACGCCCGTCGAACTGATTGATGAGCATGAAGTAAATCGCATTTATGTATTCAGGCCCTAAGGGTAGGCCATTCACAAAACAACTAGCCGGTACGTTCTTATGCAAGGATTCATAAATGGGATCCAGTTCATCCTCTGAATGAGATGATTCAGCTGTGGCGGCGATTTCGGCCGACACGCCCAAACAATCAATCCTTTTTAAATCATTCTTAGTTAATTCATTATTAGTATGTGTCGGATTTTCCGGCGACGGTTTTCCCGTCGACGGATTTTCCGTCTGCGGTGATTCACCGTGAACGGATTTTCCGTCCACGGTGGTTTCGGTGATGGGCCGCTCGTAAATGATGTATTCCATCGTTCCAAAACTGCCACCCTCACCTCGCAGTTGATGCCGGGAAAGGTAGCCGTTCGCCTCGAGTTCACGCAATCCAGCTCGAACTGCATCACGGCCATCGGTGGAACGCTTGATCAAATCTTTTTCATAGATCTGCCAATCATCTGGTTTAGACAGCAAATACGCGAGGAGCCCTTTTGCCTTCCAGGATAGACGGTCATCATTCAAACCGTATTTATCAATCATGACATAAGGATTCTCACGTTTATTCGTTCGGATGATCGTATTACTTTCGGATCTGGCCATGGTAAAAAAAGCCTCCTATGGTAGGGGCTTTCGTATTGCCTATCCGTAACGCCCATGATAAAATGAACGTAGCTGAATAAGGGCATACGAATGCCCGGTATGTGTACGATTAGGACGCCTTTGCCGCCAAGCTCTGGGCGTCTTTTTCGTTTATTGAGATCATTTTAACTCATTCAATCTATTACGGGAAGGACAAATCTACCAACCCGTTTTATGGCGGCATAGAATTTATAAGGACATTTGGTTAAAATCGGTCCTGCTCCTGGTCTTGCTGAACCGTGACCTCCTGTTTCAGTTGCCGGATCCGGCGAACCTGCTCCTGGCTCTTCATGTTGTCCAGTTCCCATTGAACCTGCTTGCCGATCTTCGACAATGACGCTAACGGGTTTGCAGCGTGACCAGCAGATACATCAGGACGCCCATGATCATGCTGATTAGGGAGATAATGATCGCTTGATAAAGCTTGTGGCTGAGCGGCACTTTGGTTTTCACTGCGACTTCGAGCCATCCTTTGGTCAGCTCCCCTTTGAGGGTGCTCACTTCCCGGGCTGCCTGGGCGAGCTGTTGATCTTTCTCCGTGGACGCCCGTTTGATGGTATTGCCCAGATGCATGATGGTTTGAATTAGTTCTTCTTCCTTCTTGTTCAGCCCGATTAGTGCCGTATTGATTTGATCGAGCAGTTCCAGCGTTGCTTGGTCCCTGAGCTCTGGTTGCTGCGCCAGCCGCGGGTCCTCGTTCATCGGCTCGATCACGGCCCGCTGCCTGTTTGCCATACTCACGCTCCAGCCCCTCCTTCGAGTACAATTCCCCTAAGTTTTTGCCCCGCACATACCGCTGTTTCTCCGGATGCAGGAAGCTCACGTTTTTGTTTTGGATCTTCATCTCAATGTTATACTGCTGTTTTAAATAATCTTTGAGTTCTAGCAGGCCTGACGTTTGTTTTAAGCCCGCCTCGATGCTGGTCCTTAGTTCATCCTTCCAGAGCCGTTCTCCGCGCTCTACGGCCTTGTATTCGGCCTGTGTTAAGCGTTCCTTCGACATAGGCTGTGCTTTAAGTTCGGCTAGCCCCTGCTCTCTGCAGAGCCTATTGGATTCTTCGCGAATGAAATACAGTTGCTTCCGGTCGGAGTGATATTTGCGGCCATCCTTGAACGACACGGCATTGATCACGATGTGATTATGAATGTGTTCTTTATCGGCATGCGTATAGACCACAGCTTCATGATTCGGTGCAATTCGTTCCACCAGCCGCTTCCCAATCTCGTTTGCCTGCTGGGGGGTCACTTCGCCAGGCTGAAAGGATTGAATGACATGATGCGCCTGTACGCCATCCGGTTTGTTAAACAGTTTCCGCGTGGCCTTAAATTGCGCTTTCGCCTGCTGGGGGGTGCAGTTGAATCCGTCTTGCTCCACCGCCCGCTTTTCACAGTATCGAATAAGCCGAGTGGCTACCTTGGTAGTTTGGAGCTTAATAGTTGCCAAAACCGCCCCAGCTCCCTTTGCACGCCTTCTAGCCCGATCACCTGCGCACCTTGGTTCGCTTTCTTGGCCAGCTGGTTAATATTTGTGCCGATTGCCCGCAGTTCATCCGCGATTGAAAATGCGCCATCCCGATCAATCAGCGGGGACTGTGGCTGTCTAATCTTCTGGTGTATCGCCAGTTCGCGTAGCAGTCCAGGCACGGTCAAGGAGACATAGCCAGCCTTTTTCCGAAGCTGCTCAAACTCATCGTCCGAGAGCCGAATGTGTACGTTCTTGTTCCGCTTGCGGTTCTCGCTTCCCAATCCTTCAAACCTCCCTTGAGCGCGGCGTAGGAGGAGGGAAAAGGGAGTGGCAAGATTCGCCTTGGCCACCCGCTGACGCGGTTGTCTGTCGGCCATCTTGTCGGGCTGCCGCCCGAGCCCGCTTGGTGGCTTCGCCCCCAAACCCCCGCTTACGCGCGTTCATGATTCGTTTTCGCTTATCCGTTATAGACGTACCGATCCCCGAGCTTTTCGATCTTCAGTGTTTGATTGATCTTCCCGTTTTTGGACTTCACAATCACGACATCTTCCCCAAGGAGATCTTTGGTGTCGGTAAAGGTGAAGTCATCCAGTTTATAGCCCGCGAAGTCCGGACCATAAGACGACACCGCATATTCGGCAAAGCTCGGCGCACTGATGACCGTCTCCATCGCCTTCACATCCCCATCAATCAGACTCTGAACGACAATTTTGGCCACGTCGATTTTGGTGACGGGCTTCGAGGCTGCGTGATGCCCGCAGCCTGCAAACATGACGCTACACATCAGCATGAGAAGTGCAAATTTCATCTTCATGTGAACACGCTCCTTAATACCCGTGATAGTCCCCCGAGATCAGGGCGGGGATGTTATAAGGCGATCCATACCGAGACTGAATGTAACGGATGGATGCAATCAGGTTATCAACCGGATTCCAAATATCGTCATAGCCGTCCATCTTGTAGGCGTCGAAGGTCGGCTGCATGAGCTGGCATAATCCTTTTGCCACCTGATACCCCCACTTCGCCGAATACCACACAGGATAAGGACCAACAGCGCCCGGATTCCCATGACTCTCCCGCATGACCAGCACCTGCAAAACCGGCTCCCAGGAAAGATTCCCGCCCGTCACCTGCAATGCGGTCCCAATGGCAGCCGTGATTTGCTCGGGCGGCAGGGGTACACCGCCCCTACCCCCTCCGGCCAACATCGCTGTGGCGTTGACTAAGGTGTACCGCTTGACGTCTTCGATCTGCTCGGGCTGCAGTTCGCCGCTTCGGACGAGTCCATCTAAAACATCATCTAGGGAAAGCTTCGTGTATACCGTTTGCGTATAGGAGCAGTCGTAGCTGTTGCCGTCTTGATCCGTACAGGTGCGCTGCATACGGATATGCTCCTCCTTCACGAACCTTTTTGCCATGGCGTAAGCCAGCGCAGTGCTGGACTGGTTAAAATCCTGCTGCAGGAGAACCGCGTCAATGGCCATGACTTCCTGCCAATTTATAGACACGTGATACTTGCTTTCGATTTGATCGGCTGCCCCGATGTAATCATCGAACTGGCTCTGATTCTCGCCCAGGGGGATATGCTTCAGCACGATGATCGGAGCAGCAAACCAGCACATGACCATCAACAGAAAAGCCATCCCGCCCCCTATAGCGAGTTTGAACAGGCTCTGTTTCGGCAGGAGCGAGAGCGCCCATACCGGCATTACCGTCCGCCCCCCTTGCCAAACATTTCGATTTCAAACGGGCTTGGCTCGACTTTCAGGTGAAGCCGCCGATCACCGGCTACAAAGAGCGCCTCCCCGCGCTTTCCTGCAGCCAACGTCTGAATTTCTTTTTCCGACAGGCTCATGAGTTTTGCCAGGGCTTCAATGTCTTTATCCCCTTGCCCCATGATGAGTTTATATACCGGGTTATCAATGAGCGCCTGACCGTACCGCTGCACGCTAGGATCCATAAAATCCACCATGTTATGCGTGATGACCATCAGCCCGCCTTCGTATTTCCGTATCCGCTTGGATGTATTCCGAAGGAACTGCAGCGCTTGCGGCGTTTCCGGATCCACCAGCAGATAAGCTTCATCCACGGCCAAAATCACCTTTTGCGTACGGTCTTCGGCAATTTTATTCCATGCCCAGCCAAGCACATTAAAGAATTGAGAGCGGCGTATTTCCTCGTTGGATTCCAGCAGCTGGTGGATATCGAGCACAATAAAATCCGAATCGGCTTGAATCGTCGTTTCGCCGGACCAGAGCGCTTGATCTGCCCCAATGGCTGCCGAACGGAGCCGTGTTGCTAAGAGCCGCCATTCCGGTTCTTCTTGTTGCTGTGCCCGCTCGACAAGGTGATCGTACAGATCCGTCATCGTCGGCCACTGGCTGTTCGGGATGCTGGCTGGTTCTGTTTCCCACGTAATCCCCTTCTGGCTGTAAACGTGCTCCAAGGCGATTTCGAGAAACCCTTCTTCCATCTGGCTCAATTCTTTCAGATACAGCCGAAAAAACGTTCGGAGCGTCTGAAAGTGGAACGCGAGCGGCCCGCGGTTGCCCGCCTGCGTATACATGTCCTCGTCGTCCTCATCATCGAGTGGCACCGCGCGGACCTGCAGGGGGTTAATGCGTCCTTTGCTTGCCCCGCCGCAATCAATCCAGTCCCCCCCGACATTCTGACATAAATCCCGATATTCTCGTTCCGGATCCAGAATGATGATCTTCGTTCCTTGCGCAAATTCATTCAGCAGAATCTTTTTGACCGCCGTCGATTTTCCCACGCCTGGACGGCCCATGACGGTCATATTGGTGTTTGTTCGGCTCGCATCCCGCTGCCAGAAGTCGACCAGCACAATGCCGCCGGATTTATCCGTACCGAGCAGGATGCCTTTTCCGTCATTCAGTCCGGAGTACACAAACGGGTAAGCGGCGGCGATCGTTTCAATCGGCATATTCCGCGCACCAAGGTGCTCCATTTCGGCAGGTAACACCCGCCAAGGGCCAACGGCCTTCAAGCCTTCTTCCTGGTTAAACATCGGCACCCTGCCGCGCATGCTTGCGGCGGCGATGATCGATTCGACTTGTTTCGTGCGCTGCTGCAGCTCGTCGGCATCTTCCGCATTAATGAGCAACACAACCGTCAGATAACACACTTTTTGCTGCTCATTATCAATCTTTCTCAGCAGGTGTTTGGCGTCTTCGTACTGCTGCTCGGTGCGCTGGATGACCGCCGGATTACCCCCGGTTTGCAGCTTGGCGGATAACTCCCCCATCGTCACGTTGATGTGCTGCACGAGCCTATACGGGTCTGTCGGCGTGGCGTGGATCGATACCACCACATCCGGAAGCGTCGAGATCCGGGAAAGCCACGCATCCCCTACCCGGGCGGGGTAGTCTGTAATGACAATAACCCGCTGATACGTTTCCCCGTTTTGAATCGATTTGGTGTTAAAGTGAATGGCCGTGGGGCTAATCAGATCGAGGAGCCCCGCGAACTCCGGAGACAACGTCCCTTGTGTTTTTCGCCTGAGCGGACTGGTCTTCGTTTTAGGTAAAGGCAATGCTTTTTCCATCCTCTGCATCCCTCCGGTAGATGGGTGAAAGCCCGATATTGCTTTGGGGTGAACGCTCGTAGGCCGCGTGACTGTGATTGCAGAAAATAAAGAGCAGTTCCCTTAGCTCGTCATCGCTGCAAACATGGCTGGGGAGTTCCGCATCATTCAGCAGGCTGGCGAGCTCCCGGACCCTTTCGTAGACCATCTGCTGATCCATATTGTTTTTCCTATTCGTGTTCTGCCGGTCAATGAGCACATAAAACTCGCGTTCCAGCGCTTTGCCGTTCATCGACATGGCTGCCGCCTGAGCCATGTAATCCGTCAGCAGCCGCGCTTTTATCCGGTTCATTTCATTCTGTTTCCTCTCACTCAGCCGGTGAATGAAGGCATCCAGATCCACAGGACGGGCAATCGACATGATTTGATAGCGCATTTCAATGCCGTTTAGGACTTCTTCCAGGAGCTTAATCTTCCGAATCCGTTCCATTTCCGTGAGTAGAAAAATGTTGACCGGCGTTACCCGAATAGCGGCCACATGCGCGCCGTCTTTACGGTGTATAAGCCCGCCATGAATGTCCTGGATTGGAAACCAGGCCTGCGTGGAGAGCGACGTTTTAGAGGCGCCTGAGAGCCGTTTAAACCCTTTCATCCTTACCGCCTCCCGGATCCGAAAATATACAGATATCGCCTTGGTTTGGACTGATAATGCCGGAAATCCCGCAACAGATCGAGCGCGTTTTTGCCCGTTCTAGGATCGGTTCGGCCGATAAAGAAGCCGATCCCGCCGCCAAGCCCAATTAAGCCAATCGAAAACACACTCTGCATGAGGACGAACACGAACCCGCCCGCGATCAGCCCGATGCAAACGCCCGCAAGCATAATAAAGAGCTCGCGCCAGCCAAAACCCGTGACAAACTCAAACCGACTTTTCACGTTCTTAGGCACGATGTAATTGGCCATTTTTAAACCCCTCGCGTAAAGATTTTGCGCATGATGACCATCGAGCTGGCGGACCGTACCGCGCCAGCTGCGGCCCTGCCAACGCCGGTTGAGTAGATATATTGCTTCAGAATCGACGGGGATTTGTACGTGACCCATAGGCAGCCGCAAAAGAGAAATAAATTCAGCATCGGAATATTGTCAAAACTGCCGTTTAATAACGCGAAAAAGCTAACTTTGATCAAAAACATTTGTATGGCCTGAGCCAGGCACACATTAAGCAGTTCACGCCACCAGCTGCCGAATAGCTGACTGTTCGGATTCGTCGCACCTAAGGCCATAAACGGCCCACTGACCGCAATGACGGCCAGCTCCGCGGCCCGGATAAAAGCCTGAATGACGATGATCAGGAAGAACGCCGCTCCCACCAGGGCCCCTAAAGCCACAAACAACACAAAGTTATTGGCTTGCAAGGCGGTGGTAAACGCGTTCTGAAACTGAGTGCCTGCGCCTTGCAGATCCACGCCAGGCAGCGCGGCAATATCGCCGGTAATGGTATTGCCGAGCTGAAAAATCCACGTCACGAGCCAAGGGACGCCTGCGATCAGCGCGGCGGCTTGTGTCGTTCGAAAGAGTAAGCCTGCCGGATCCGCGTCGGGATCCCCATCTAACCGCATGATGTAGGTCATCCAGGCTTCATAGGCAACTTTGGCCGCCAGCACACTCCCTGCAAGGATTTGCGCGTATAAAATGGCCGAACCCACCACAGGTAGATCAAGCACTTTGATGGCAATCCCATTTACCGCCGTTAAAAAGCTTAGAAAAAGGTTGATCGCGTCTTGCGCCAGCTCCTTAAAATAATTGACTACGGCATCCGTAATGAGCTTTGTAATCCAATCGTTCATTAACTTCCCACCCTTTTGCTTGGAATTGAAGAGCCGGGGAAAACTCCCCGGCCCGCCGTGTTCATTAGGAACCAGAGGGAAAGTATGTCAGCAAGACCGTTACCAACCCACTGGCGCACTCTGCAATTGCTGCGCCGACTGCTACGTTTTTCATTTTCCGGTTTCGGTCGGCAATGGCTCCCGGGTCGCCGTCCGCCATCGATTTCATCCAGCCGTGAAACCCGATCATGAGCGTGGCTGAGACGGGGACCAGGATTAACACCCATTTCAGCGCATCCTGCATCAGTTTTTGCGCGCCCACCACGATATTCGGTTCAGCTCCCGCCGCGTAAGTCGGCATCGAGGCTGCCAGGACCGTCAGTGTCAATACTCCAAACAGATAACCTGTGCGTTTTACATTGAATTTCCCTTTGAGACTGAACTTTTTCATCTATTTTTGCCCTCGCTTTTTTTGTTATTGGATTGGACCTTAAATTGGCTTATACTTAGAGCTAACCCTGATTTTCTTTTCCTCCATGCGTGGAGGCTTTTTTGTTTTTATATCGCTTCTTCATTTTCAAAGGCTTCCTCGTCATCTACTGAATCCGCAACATTTGGTATATAGAGCGGCACCTTTTCAATCATCCTCGGTTCATCACCTCCAAAAGGGGTAAAATCATCATTCGCCGGCCAGTGCGAGAGATCCGGAAGCGGCACCTTGGCGGGGTACTGCCGGGATGGAATGACAAGTGAAAACTCTTGCGGCCAGCGTCTGACTTCATCGGGGGTCAGCAGTTCCCTTCGAGCAAGACCGGAAGAAAGCCCTTTTGATAAATCGTTACTTCGGATCGTTGTGGATGTATTTGTCGTTTCGATGGTGTAAGAGCCGCATTTTTGGCTGATTTCCCGCATCGTCTCCAGGCTGTTTGTCAGCAGGTACACCCACAAATGACAGCTGTCTTCAATCGTGCCATGCGTGTACGGGTAAGAGGCTTTCAGCTGCTGCAGGTTCTGCACGATCAAATTCCAGCGGATCCCCCGCCCGCCTGAAACGGTTATTTTGCTGTCAAAGTCCTTAATCGGAGGCAGCTGGCCAAATTCGTCGAGCAGAAAATTTACGCGAACCGGCAGCCTGCGGCCGTTTTCATTGGCTAATTCCACTAGCGCTTGATAGGTTTGGTCCACGTACAAAGCCGCCAGCGTATGCCGCGTTTTATCTTCGTCTGGAACCATTAAGAATACAGCTGTCTTTTCTTTGCCTACGTTTGCGAGTACATGATCTTGGTGTGCGGTTAAATAAGCGATGGATGGATCTGAGAAGAGTCTAAGAAGTGATGAAACGTTGGTGTAAAAGCTACCCCTCGTTCGATCCGGAGCAAGTCTGGCTGTCGCGAATGCATCACGTGCGGGATGATCTTTTGGTAAGGATGTAAAATAGGCGTTCAGCGGCACGTGGTCTACGATTGCGTTACCCACGCGCACCTTTACCGGCTCGCCAAGTTCGGCAAGCATCTTATAGGCCGATGTCATGTGCTTTTGCGCATCGTCGGGGGCTTCGGTCGCGACGGCCAGCGCCAAGGCGGCAATAACGGATTCTGCCCCATCAAGCCAGATCGGTTCCCCTTTCTCACTGCCCGGCTTTTGATGCGCAAACATATGCGCCATACTCCAAGCCTGTTGAGCCGCTCTTGCGGTATCGCCTTGATGCAGCGCATCTACGATAGGCGCTAATGGGTTCCAGCGATTCCCCCTTCCCGGCTTTCGGAAGTCCAAATAAACAACGTTATAGCCCATTTTATTTAAGTAGCTCGCTGATAAATCATAAAGCTCACCTTTAACGTCTGACAGCACCATACTTTCGCCAGCGTGTGCCATCTGCCATATGGTTGGCAGCACGACGCGTCTGGATTTCCCCGAGCGCGTGGTCCCGATGATGAGCGCATGCAGATCATCCCCTACAACCCAAGCTGTTTTTTTCTTGGTGTTTGCACCAAGCACGAGCCCGCCGCGGTCGCTCACGGTTCCCATCGGCCACACGATCATGGTTTTACTGAGCTCTTTAAGCGTCTGGAACCGGCTCGAACCGTATTGGCCATTCCCAGCTGCGGGTGGCCCGCCAACGCCGTTATTTCTTGTATTGGCCGGGATTTCCCGCCAAAAAAACGATACAATGAATACAAGCAATAACGGTTGCAGGACCAGCCAAATCTTTTGGGTTCGCGGATCATGAAGTACCAGCTGCCAGGACTGCAGTAGATCCAAGCCTTTGAGCCACGCCAGCGGGATTCGCGAAACCTCCATGCCAGCCAAAAAGTAATGCGGCAGCCATGCGATTGACGGAAATAAGAAGAAATCAATCAGCAGCAGGAAAGCCAGCGTGATCATCCTAGTTTTCATATTCCTGTCGCCTATCGCCTCCTTTCAGAAGGCTTTTGATTTCTTCGAGCGAAGCACAGATTTTCTGGCCATGGGTCGTGTAAAACTCAACCGCCTGGTTCACCAGCTCAGATTTGTTCTTGTAGCCATCCCAAACCGCGGCAGCGTCAGAGGATAGTTTTAGCCAGGCAGATACTTTGATTTTGGTTTCCGTGATCGGCAT
>NZ_JAQGPL010000001.1:85000-182500 GCF_028826105.1 Paenibacillus humicola | reverse complement strand
TGCATATTTTCATCAGGGCAACTTCAAAGATCGTCTGCGGCAATGCGGCATGGCGGATTTCATTCTGATATTGGTTCAAAATGTCAATCATCCGAAACAGCCGGTCGGCGCTGAACGCCTCCGCCATTTCGCGGTAGCGTTCCGGGTTCACGATACGTTCGGTGGATGAACGCCCCTGAGGCGCCAGCTTCAAAACAAGCAGGTCCCGGAAATAGTATACTAAATTCTCGAGGCACTTGTCCGCGCTTTTGCCCGCCTGCATCAGCCCTTCGACCAGCGGGAGAACCATGCCGACGTTCCGGTCGCGAATCGCGTCGGCTAGCTGCTCGAACTGTTCGGCGGCAAGCCCCCCGGTAACTTCAACCGCGTCGGCCAGCACGATCCGCTCTTCGCAGAAGGCCGAGACCTGTTCCAGAAGACCGATCGCATCGCGCATGCCTCCGTCGGATAGCCGGGCTATATAGGCAAGAGCGTCGTCATCGGCCTCAATGCCTTCCTCGCCGCAGATTTGCCGCAGCCGCTGCACCTGCTCCTGAAGCGAAACCTGGCGGAAATCAAAGCGCTGGCAGCGCGAAACGATCGTGGCCGGCAGTTTATGAGGCTCCGTCGTCGCCAATATAAAAATCACATGACCCGGCGGCTCCTCCAGCGTCTTCAGCAATGCGTTAAACGCTTCCGTGGTGAGCATATGGACTTCGTCAATAATGTATACCTTATAGCGGACCTCGGACGGCGCGTAGCGCACCTTGTCCCGGATATCGCGGATTTCGTCGATGCCCCGGTTGGACGCCGCATCGATTTCGACGACGTCCATAACCGTCCCCGCCGTGATGCCCCGGCACGCCTCGCATTCGTTGCACGGCTCGATTGCCGGTCCCCGTTCGCAGTTGATCGCCTTGGCGAGCACCTTGGCCGTCGTCGTTTTGCCGGTTCCGCGGGGTCCGTTAAACAAATAGGCATGTGAAATACGCTGCTCGCGGATCGCGTTTTGCAGCGTTTGGATAATATGCTGTTGTCCGACCATGTCCCTGAACGTCTGAGGACGCCAGGCGCGGTATAATGCGATATGTGCCACTCGGACCGTTCCTTTCCGTCCATGCCTTCCGGGGGCGATGCCCGGTTTCTCCTATTATACACGAACAAGCTTGGCAAAAAAACCGTGCGGCGCTATCGGTCTAACGCACTTTCAGCACGGCAGCTTGATGCTGAACACCGCCCCTTTTTCCCCGCTGGACGCCTGAATGGAGCCGCCCAAATCGTGAAGGATGCGCTGGCAGACGGATAGCCCGAGCCCGGTACCGTTCGTCTTCGTCGTAATGAACGGATCGAAAATCCGTTCCAGCATGTGCGGTGGAATACCCGGACCCGTATCCCGGATATCGATCATCGTCCATCGCATCCCTTTTTCGAATTCCGTCCGGGCTGTAATCGTCAAAGCCCCTCCCTCCATCATCGCTTCAATTCCGTTTTTGCAAATATTCAGAAATACTTGCTTCAGCAGCTCGCGGTCGGCCATCACCCGATACATCCCCTGCTCAATGTCCCAGGAAACGCTGACGTCATGCAGCAGCGCCTCGCTTGAAATGATGGGCATGATTTCACGAAGCACAAGCGTTAAATCGAACGTTTCGCTGTTGACGTTGCGCGGCTTGCTGAGGAGTAAAAATTCGTTGACGAGATTATTGATTCGCTCCAGCTCCGTCAGCATAATGTCCGCGTATTCCACTTCCTTCTGCATATCGCGGTCGCTTAACGTTTTGCGAAACATTTGGAGGAAGCCCTTCAGCGAGGTCAGCGGATTGCGGATTTCGTGGGCTGCACCCGCCGCGATTTGGCCGATCATGGAAAGCCGGTCGCTGCGCTGCACCTGCTGCTCGAGCGACCGGAGATTGGTGATATCCTTGAAAATAAGGTAAGCTCCGCCGGTTCCGCTGACCGAGCCCGGAAGAAGCCCGACATCCATAAGAAGCTCCTTCCGTTCATTGCCGTTCAGCCAGGTCAGCGGAAAATTGCGGACCGGGTCGCCGCCCTCCAGCACTTCGCGGATGAGACCGTATTCATATTCCGCCTGAACAAAAAACCGCGAAAGCGTCTCCCCCAGCAGCTCATGCTTCGGTGCGCCCAGCAGCCTGCAGGCAAGCGGACTGATATCCAGAATTCGAAAATCGTGCGAGTGAAGCAAAATAATACCGATATGATCGTCGGTCAGCATGGCTTGGCCGAATCGCTCCACAAGTTCGCTTCTTCGCATCGCTTCCCCGGGGCTGATCATCAGGATGATATCGCGGCCGGCGGGATCGCACTCCGTCCCATCCGCCGGCTCCGCAGCAACGCGGATGGCGCTCCCCTTCATGATGCTGCCGTTCGATCGAACGAGGCGGATCTCGGCAAAACGATCGGACGTCAAGCCGGTACATCCGCTTACAATTACTCGCTGCAATGGAAGCCCAACCATCCGGTCCGCCCGATAGCCGGTTTCCGTCAGAAACGAAGGGCTGCAGGATACGATGCGGCCTTGTCCGACCGTCTCGAGCAGCATCACGCCGGGGAATGAGGCAGCCAGCTCCTCCAGCGTATCCAATCCGAATCGCACAGCCAGTCCCGGCGGCATTTTGTTCATGGACATCCCCTCTTTGTCTCTCTAATGTTTTGACGCTTGTTTTCGGTGAGATACAAAAAAAACATCCTCGGCGGCTCACCGCGTCGGATGTCGTTTGTTTCGTCTCTATAAAGAGGTACCGTGCACCCGGCCTTGATCCATGCGATCCGGGCGGTAATTTCAATCCAAGCTCTGGCCTGGCACCCCTCCGGCACATGAACGTACCTGCTTACGGCTGCTTCCTTCCGGACCTGACCGGGTTCACAAGCGTCCATTGCGGAGGACCAGAACCGTCAACGCTGTTCATGAAAACCAGCCCCGCGTCGGCATAACCTCAGACAGGAATTCAACCTCGCTACAGCGGATTGCGAGTTACAGGGCACCGCTACCTCCCCGTCTAGCACGGCAGAACTAAGTATAACGCGTTCTGACCCAAGATGCAACTCCGCGGAAAAAGTTGTCCCCTGATGAAACGGGCCATATTCGTGCTGTGCACGTCATTTTCGGCCGGTTTTGACATGCACGTTATAACGCGGCATGTTGAAGCGGAGAACCGCAATCGCTTCATTGCGCAGCTGCGCTTCGTCCACACCAGGCTTCGGCTCGATGGAAACATACAGGTCCGTTCCGAAGATCGTCATGGAAACCCGCTGAACGCCGCCGATCTCCTTCAGCTTCCGCTCGGCAAACCGCGCGTCGTCGCCGTAATTGAGCTGATTGCCGTTCGGATTCGGCAGATGGGGATTGCTGTTGGAAAGCCCCATATAACCGTCGTGCCCGTAAGACTTTGCATTCATATTATTGCTTGGGTTGGCGTTGCCGCAAGCGGCTGCGCCGAGCAGAAGAACGGCCGCGATAAAAGCGCCTGCAGCAGCCGTCAGTTTGCTTTTAACGGACCGGGCATGCCGCCCGCCGCGCAGGTCGTTCGAGTCCATCATAAAAAAACCTCCCTTTATCCAATAGGATGGCTGAGGGAGGTTCTTGTATTCTGCTAATTTCCGGCAGAAACGGCTGATGATGCTTAGATGCCGTATTTCTTTTTGAATCTGTCGACACGGCCGCCGGCATCCACGAATTTCTGCTTGCCCGTGAAGAACGGGTGGCATGCGGAGCAAATTTCGACACGCAGGTTCTGTTTAATGGAACCCGACTCGAAGGTGTTGCCGCAAGCGCAGGTCACCGTGGTCGTGTGATAGTTCGGATGAATACCTTGCTTCATCTCGTTCACCTCTTTCTGCCCTGAACCAACAGGCGGGTCCAGAGTAATTAGACACATAAGCGGATTATAGCACCTTGTATCCGCTCGTGCAATGTTATTTTACCGGTGCGGGCGGAACATGCGTGTAGGAGCCGATGACGACGTCCGGAAGCTCCTGAGCGTAAATTTCCAGCATCTGCTTCATGCCGAAAATTTCTCCGCGCGGCTTGGGGATCAGTTCCAGGTAACTCTCCGGATCGATGTTCAAATTTCGCATTTGGATCAATCGCAGGCCGGTTCGTTTGACAAAATCGATCATCGCTTCCATCTCTTCCTCGCGGTCGGTAACGCCTGGAAAAATCAGATAGTTGATCGACGTATAGACGCCTTTGTCCGCCGCATACCGAAGCGACTTTTCGACATTGGCCAGCGTATAGCCGCGTGGTTTGTAATAGGCGTTGTAGTGGTCGTCCAGCGCGCTGATCGTGCTGACGCGCATCAGATCAAGACCGGCGTCGACGATGGCGCGGATATGGTCGGTCAGCCCGGCGTTCGTGTTGATGTTGATGTAGCCGTTAGAGGTCTGGCTGCGCACACGGCGGATGGCATCGATGATGATTTTCGCCTGCGTGGAAGGCTCTCCCTCGCACCCCTGGCCGAAGCTGATGATCGCTTCCGGCGCCTTAAGATGCTCGAGCATAATTTCCGCCACCTCGTCCGCGGTCGGCTTGAAATTCATGCGCGTCTGAGGCGCAGGAAATCCGCTGTCCTCCGGCTGCTCGGAAATGCAGCCGAAGCAGCCGGCGTTGCAGGAGAATGAGACCGGTACGGCTCCTTCCCACCGCTGCAAAAACGTATTCGATGCCGTCAGGCACTCGTACCCGAGCGCGCAATTGGACAAATGCTTGTACAACCGGTTCTCGGGATATCGGGCAAGCAGGCGCTCCACCTGTACGTTCAGCTCGCCCCGGTCGCAGTTCAGCGGGTTCCAGCGCTCCGGATCGTCACATCGCTGAGCCGCCGCATAAAAGCCGCCGTCCTTCCAGACGACCGCGGAATAACCGAATAGCGGCAGCTTCTGCGTTTTGTCGGTCTTCATATAACCGGGAATGGAGAGCCTCGTATAGCCCTGCGGGAGCAGCGCCCCGACCGCCTGCACGTTTCCCGGCAGCGGCCGCATCTCGCCGGAAGCGGCATGAATGCCGATCGGCCGGGTAAAGGGAAGACCGACTAGCGTCGCCCCTTCCGGCAGCGGAATGAGCTCGTCGTCCATCAGCTCGACGATCATGTCGCCGCTGCGCCCGAGTCCGATCCAATCGGGATGGTCGAACAGGTTGCCCTGCTCGTCAGCGTAAACGAGATTCATTTGGAGCCTCCTAAGCGTTTTTTCGAAGAAAAAACGCTACTTCGTAAGCATAGGCTAAGCGTTTTTCGAAGAAAAAACGCTACTTCGTAAGCATAATCTAAGTTTTCGTGAGAAAACGCTACTTCGTAAGCAAAACCACACTTGGCAGCAGCATTTAAGAAACCGGCGTCGAACGGACGGGACGGCGGCCCGTACTGGAACCGGAGCTGGCGGAGCGCGCCGTTTGCGAAGGAGATCCCGCGCCCGACGTATCGAGCGACATGAGGAACTCTTCGTTCGTTTTCGAATCGGCCAGCTTTTTCAGGAATCCGTCGACGAACTCCAGCGAGTCGTTCATATTTTTTCGGATCGCCCAAACTTTGTCGAGCTCTTCCTTCGTCAGCAGCATCTCTTCGCGCCTCGTGCCCGATCTGCGGATGTCGAGCGCCGGGAATATACGGCGTTCCGCCAGCTTCCGGTCGAGATGAAGCTCCATGTTGCCGGTGCCTTTGAATTCCTCGTAGATGATGTCGTCCATCCGCGAGCCTGTCTCGATCAGCGCCGTTGCCAAAATGGTCAGGCTGCCGCCCTCCTCGACATTCCGCGCCGACCCGAAAAACCGCTTCGGACGGTGGAACGCCGCCGGGTCGATACCGCCGCTGAGCGTGCGTCCCGAAGGAGGCACGACGAGGTTGTAGGCGCGCGCCAGCCGGGTAATGCTGTCGAGCAGGATGACGACGTCTTTCTTGTGCTCGACAAGACGCAGCGCCCGCTCGAGTACCAGCTCCGCCACTTTGATATGGTTTTCCGGCAGCTCGTCGAAGGTCGATGCGACAACCTCCCCTTTAACCGAACGCTGCATGTCGGTCACTTCCTCGGGACGTTCGTCGATCAGCAGCACAAACAGCTCGATATCCGGGTGGTTGGTCGAAATGCTGTTGGCGATTTCCTTCAGGAGCAGCGTTTTGCCGGCTTTCGGCGGTGCGACGATCAGTCCCCGCTGGCCAAGCCCTACCGGTGCGAGAAGATCCATAATACGCGTCGATAATTTCGTCGGGGATGTTTCGAGCACGAGCTTCTTTTGCGGATAGAGAGGAGTAAGTGCAGGAAAATGCAAGCGTTCGGCAGCATGTTCGGGGCTTTCTCCGTTGACGGCGTTCACCTGCAGCAGGCCGAAGTAACGTTCGTTCTCTTTCGGCGCCCGGCATTTACCGGATACGAGGTCGCCCGTTCTCAAATCGAATTTGCGGATCTGCGAGGCTGAAATGTAAATATCCTCGGTACTTGGCAAATAATTGATCGGCCTCAGAAATCCGTAGCCTTCGGATAAAATTTCCAACACACCCTGCATGAACATCAGACCGCTTTGCTCGGCCTGCGCCCGCAAAATCGCAAAAATCAGTTCCTTCTTCTTCAGCTGCCCGTAATACGGGATTTGGTGCTGCTTCGCAAGCTTGTACAGCTCCGTCAGCTTCATTTCTTCCAGATCGGTGATCTGAAGTTCGGACATAATATCACCACTTTTTCAATGATCATAAAGCCAGCATATTCCATCATTGCCGGAATCGGACCGCTCTATTCGCCGGAAGCGGTCCGTTCCGCGGCTAAGATGAAATTATTCCGTTTCGCGCCACACTTCGGCGCCGAGCAGGCGCAAATTGTCCACCAAATGGTCATAGCCCCGGTCTATGTACTCGGCTCCGCCAATTTCCGTTACGCCCTCCGGCACCGTCAGCGCCGCTACGACAAGCGCAGCGCCTGCCCGCAAATCGGCCGCGCGCACTTTCGCCGCCGTCAATGGACCGCCTTCCACGATGGCCGACCGGCCCTCGACCCGGATTCTGGCTCCCATGCGGGTGAGCTCGGGAATATGCTTGAAACGGTTGCTGTACACGTAATCGGTCAAAATACTGACTCCGTTAGTCTGGGTCAGCAGGCTGGTCATTGGAGATTGCATATCAGTGGCAAAACCGGGGTAAACAAGCGCCTTCACGTCTATCGCCTCGTAAAGCGGCTGACCGACGATCCGGATCGCTTCATCCATCTCATATACGTGAACGCCCATCTCTTGCAGCTTGGCGGTTACCGCTTCCAGGTGTTTCGGTATAACGCTATCGATCAGTACGTCGCCGCGGGTCGCCGCAGCAGCAATCATATAGGTCGCCGCCTGAATGCGGTCGGGGATAATGGAGTGGCGGCAGCCATGCAGGCTGTCTACTCCTTCAATGCGAATGGTCTCCGTGCCGGCTCCTTTTATTTTCGCGCCCATCGAGTTGAGTAGAGTGGCAACATCTATAATTTCAGGCTCTTTCGCCGCGTTTTCGATAACCGTGGAGCCTTTGGCCTTGGAGGCCGCAAGCATAATATTGATCGTCGCTCCGACGCTGACGACGTCGAGATAAATTTTCGCGCCGCGCAGCTCCTTGGCGACGATTCGCACCGAGCCGTGGTCGTTCGATACGACCGCGCCGAGCGCTTCAAATCCTTTAATATGCTGATCGATCGGCCGGGGTTCGAAATTGCAGCCGCCCGGAAGCCCGATCGTCGCTTCGCCGAAGCGCCCCAGCATCGCTCCCATCAAATAATAGGACGCGCGAAGCAGCTTGACCTTGCCGTTCGGCATCGGGATCGATTTCATGTCCGACGGGTCGATGACGATCGTCTCCCCGTTCCATGTCACACTACCGCCCAACTCCTGCAAAATATCACTGTATACCGCAACGTCGCTCAAATGCGGCAAATTGTCCAGCGTGACCGGCGATTCCGCTAAAATGGAAGCCGGCAGCAGCGCGACGGCGCTGTTCTTCGCCCCGCTGATCTGCACGCTGCCCCGCAGCGGACGTCCGCCGCGTACCATCAATTTTTCCATCGGTTTTATGATCCTCCCATTCGGAAGGGAACGAAGGAAACCGCGGGCCGCCTCTCGTCCGGCTGCATGCGCATGCCGCTTCCGGGCCGTTGCCGCGGAAGCGCAGAGCCTTGCGCTGCCAACCGTTCGGGAGCGGCCAAAGCGGTTTGCCCTGCTCCGGTTTAAGCCTGATTGCTGCTGCCGAACAGCCGGATTTTCTCTTGAATGACGGCTTTCATCGCGTTGCGGGCAGGCGTCAAATATTTGCGCGGGTCATAGACGTTCGCGTCGCCGGCCAGCACTTCGCGGATCGCGTTCGTGCAGGCAACCTGGTTCTCGGTGTTGACGTTGATTTTGCCGACGCCCGCTTGCACGGACAGGCGGATCGCTTCGTCGGGCACGCCGGAACCGCCGTGCAGAACAACCGGAACCGGAATCGCGTCCGCAACCTTTTGAATGATATCGTAGTGGATTTTCGGCTCGCCTTTGTACATGCCGTGAGCCGTGCCGACCGCGATCGCCAGGCAGTCGACACCGGTTTCCTCATAAAAACGGATCGCCTCTTCCGGCTTCGCAAGCGTAGCGTGCGCCTCGTCCACGCTGAGGTCGTCCTCCACGCCCCCGATCGTGCCGAGCTCGCCTTCGACGGATACGCCCATGGCGTGCGCCGTTTTCACGACTTCCTTCGTCAGCTTGATGTTCTCCTCGAGCGTATAATGGGAACCGTCGAACATAACCGAAGAGAAGCCTGCCCGGATACATTTCATCGCCACCTCGAAGCTGCTGCCGTGGTCGAGATGAAGCGCAATCGGAAGACCGGATTTCTTCGCGGCCGCTTCCGCAATCGCAACGGTAAATTCCATGCCCATATATTTCAGTGCGCCTTCGGACACACCGAAAATAAACGGCGATTTCTCTTCCATAGCCGCTTCGACGGTCGCTTGCGCGAACTCAAGGTTGTTCAGGTTGAATTGGCCGACGGCAAATTTGTTCGCTTTGGCCTTCGGCAAAAATTCATTCATAGATACCAGTGGCATGGATTCTCTCTTCCTCCCAAAAAATGTAGTCTAGTTTAGCCCGGTTGTCATACTAAAACATTATACCACAACCCCTTTTTTTATGGTACAAGGTCTTTCCCTCCGTCCGATTGCGCTCCAAAATAAAAAAAAGGCCCTGTTTTCAGGACCCTACTGCATACCAGCTATTCGTCTCGCCGCCGCGAAGCTGCATGTTGACGGCCATTCTCATTTCGTCGATGTCGAACGGTTTCGTAAAATGCATCAGCGCCCCGTGGTCGGTCGCCTCCTTGATCATGTCCAGCTCCCCGTAAGCGGTCATCATGATCACCTTGATCTCTTTGTTGATAGCCTTCACATGCTTCAAAATCTCGAGTCCGTCCATACCGGGGATCTTCATGTCCAGCAGCACGAGATCGGGCGCATCGTTCCGGACAATCTCGAGCGCCAGTTTCCCGTTGGAAGCTTGAAAAGTTTCGTAACCCTCGCTGCTGAAAACTTCCATGAGCAAGACGCGGATACCGTTTTGATCATCGACGATCAGTACTTTCTTTTTATCCAACTTGAAAACCTCCTACGAAATGCGCGACCGCACACCTACTGGTCCAATTTCCCATGATGTACACTTATTCGCGCCGCGCCTTTCATTATCCTTCTTCAAGCTGGAAAAAAAGTAAATATACTGCGAGCGTAATGGTTCGCGCGGCACAACGCCCGACAGAAAAACCGCCCGTTAGACCGGAGGCGACCCGTTTCGATCTTATTTGCCCCCGTATTCCAGCGCCGCCTTGACGAAACCTCGGAAAAGCGGCTGCGGCCGGTTCGGGCGGGACGTGAACTCCGGATGGAACTGCACTGCCAAAAACCACGGATGCTCCGGAAGCTCGACCATCTCGACCAGCCGCCCGTCCGGCGACGTCCCGGAAATGCGCAAGCCCGACGATTCAATCTGCTCGCGGAATTCGTTATTGAACTCGTACCGGTGCCGGTGACGCTCGTAGATGAGCTCTTCGCCGTACTCGCGGCCCGCCAGCGAGCCTTGAACGAGCTTGCACGGATACAGGCCGAGCCGCATCGTGCCGCCCAGGTCCTCGATATCCTTCTGCTCCGGCAGCAGATCGATCACCGGATACGGCGTCGTCGGATTGATCTCCGAGCTGTTGGCGTCGCGAAGTCCCGCAACGCTGCGCGCATATTCGATCACCGCCACCTGCATGCCGAGGCAAATGCCGAAAAACGGCACGTTATGCCCGCGCGCGTAGCGGATCGCCGTAATTTTCCCCTCGATGCCCCGGTCGCCGAAGCCGCCCGGAACGAGAATGCCGTCCACGCCCTGCAGCTTGTCCGCGACGTTCGTCTCCGTCAGCTCCTCCGCGCTCACCCAGCGGATTTTCACGTCCGCGTCCCATGCGAAGCCGGCGTGGCTGAGCGACTCGACGATGCTCAGATAAGCGTCGTGCAGCGCGACGTATTTGCCGACGATGGCGATTTCGGTCGTGCGCCGCAAATTTTTGACCCGCCGGACGAGAGCCTCCCACTCGGTCATATCGGGCTCGTTCGTCGTGAGCTTCAAATGGCTGACGACGATGTCGTCCAGTCCCTGCTCGCGCAGCATGAGCGGCACTTCATACAACGTCGACGCATCGATGCACTCCACCACGGCATTGGCGTCGATATCGCAAAACAGCGCGATTTTGCGCTTCAGCTCTTCGGCCATCGGGTATTCGGTGCGGCATACGATGACGTTCGGCTGGATGCCGATGCTGCGAAGCTCCTTGACGCTGTGCTGCGTCGGCTTCGTCTTCACTTCGCCGGCCGCCTTAATGAAAGGAATAAGCGTGACATGGATATACATGACGTTCTCGCGGCCGATGTCGCTCTTGATCTGGCGGATCGCTTCGAGAAACGGAAGGCTTTCGATATCGCCGACGGTGCCGCCGATTTCGGTAATGACCACGTCGGAGCCGGTTTCTTTTCCCGCGCGGAACACGCGGTCCTTGATTTCGTTCGTAATGTGGGGAATGACCTGAACCGTGCCGCCGAGATATTCCCCGCGGCGCTCCTTGGTAATGACGGTCGAATAAATTTTGCCGGTCGTGACGTTGCTGTTCTTGGAAAGATTGATATCGATAAACCGCTCGTAATGCCCAAGATCGAGGTCGGTTTCGGCGCCGTCGTCGGTGACGAACACTTCGCCGTGCTGATAAGGGCTCATCGTTCCCGGATCCACGTTGATATACGGATCGAATTTCTGAATCGTGACTTTAAGGCCCCTGTTCTTAAGCAATCTTCCGAGCGAAGCCGCCGTAATCCCTTTGCCGAGGGACGATACGACACCGCCCGTCACAAAAATGTACTTGGTCACTGATGATACCCTCCATGCGAGTAGGTTTAAGAATAGGGTTGCCCAATTTCCGCCCGAAATGGACCGTAAAAAAGAAAAAAGTGACACCCGTTTTCACGGGGCACTTTTATACATTTGGCCTATGTTTCATACCCGAACTTGAAGCCCATGCAATAGTTTACTCTCCCGCGGCTGGTCGTGTCAAGACAAGAAGGAGCGTGCCTCGGGCCAAGCCCCGGACGCCTTCATGCGCGCAAAACTGACCCGCCGCGGCTTTATTTGTCTTCTTCGTCCTCTTCCTCGTCTTCGTCCGCGGCTTCGAAGTCGTCCTCTTCCTCATCCACGGCTTCTTCCTCTTCGTCGATCGGCTCTTCCTCGAGCTCCTCGTCGTCGATGACGACCTCTTCGCCTTCCTCGACCTCTTCCTCCGCTTCGTCGAAGATCTCCTGATCCTCGTCGTAGATGTCGAAGTCTTCTTCGTCGGCCGCGTACGTTTCTTCTTCCTCGTCCGCGAAGATATCCTCGTCTTCTTCGTCGTCGTCGTTGATGATCCGCGGACGCTTCGCATTGCCGACCGGGTCCTCGGAGCGTTCGACGGGATACCAGCGCTTCAGCCCCCACATATTGCTGCCGACGCAGGCGAACCGGCCGTCGATATTGATTTCCGTATATACTTGCGCAATCACCTGATTGAGTTCCTCTTCGGACAACCCCCGGATTTTGGCGATCTCCATAATCAAATCCCGGTAGTAGAACGGCGTGTTGGCCGTCTTCAGCAATTCAAACGCCAAATCGACCATCGGAATCTCCTTGACGCGCTCGGGATCGAATTTCAAGGCGAACTCGCTGCTCATTCTGACACTTCCTCTCTTTAGGAATCGCTCCGGCAACGTGCGAGCGACCCAATATCAACCTATAGTAAAACCTATTTCCTAGAAAAATGCAAGCTATACGCCGAAGGGGCGAAAAAAGAAAAAACGAAGGGACAACGCCCTTCGTTTCGACTGTATCCTTCCGGATGGCTCCGGAATCCGGGAGCCGCCTGATGCAGCTCCTGATTCATTGTATGAAGACCCGAGACAAATGACACGGCCGGCCGCCTAATTGTTTGAAAATGTGGCCACTTGCTCATACAGCTTGGTTTGCTCCTTCATACAATACCTCAGCATGATCCGCCGGGAGGAGATGCCAAATTTGGACAAAACAGCTATTCACCGCCTGCTGCGCAGCGCGCTGACGGAACCCTCCGGCGGCGCAAAACGGCGGATCGTCCGCTTCCAGCAGATAAGCGACTACCGGCGCTTTCTGAAGGAATGGAACGATACGCGACTCTCTTCCCCGCAGGCCGATGCCGTCCGGCATTTGCCGATGATCGGCGGTTTCTCGCTCCCCGCTTCCGAATGGCTGAGGGAGACGAAAGCGCCGGAAGGAATCTGGATCGAAGAAGATTTCTCCACCCGCGTGCACGGCACCGTCGTGAAGCCCGCCGCCCGGGAACGGGGCGTTTCGTGGGGCGTCCAGCAGATTAAAGCGCCTCAAGCCTGGAGCAAAACAACCGGCCACCGCATCAAGATCGGCGTGATCGACACCGGCGTCGATTACAGCCATCCCGATCTCAAGCATTCGCTCGGCCGCGGAATCAACCTCCTGAACCGGGGCATGCTTCCTTACGACGACAACGGGCACGGCACCCACATCGCCGGCACGATCGCCGCCGCCAATCAGCTGCACGGCATGATCGGCGTAGCGCCGCGAGCGACCGTTTACCCCGTCAAAGCGTTCGATCACAACGGCAGCGCTTATGTCTCCGATATCATCCTCGGCATCGACTGGTGCGTACGCAACCGGATGGATATTATCAACATGAGCTTCGGCATGAAAACGAAAAGCAAATCGCTTTTGAACGCCGTCATCGCGGCTTATAATGCAGGCGTCATTATCGTCGCCTCCTCGGGCAACGACGGCAAACGAAAGTCGGTCGATTACCCGGCCAGGTATCCCCAGACCATTTCGGTCGGCGCCACCAACCGGCTGCGCCGGGCGGCGTCGTTCAGCAACCGGGGCGCCTATATCGATATCTACGCGCCGGGCGAGAAAATATTGTCCGCCTGGCTGCGCGGCAAATACAACGAGATGAGCGGCACTTCGATGGCCACCTCGCACGTCAGCGGCGCGATCGCGCTGCTGCTGGCGTACCGCCCGGGGCTGTCGCCGGCCGAGATCAAAGCGGTCTTGAAGCGGTCGATGCAGCCGCTTCGGGGCGTCAAAACGACCCGGGGAACCGGGGAGCTCGATATTATTCGCATGCTGCAGGCCGCCGACCGGTAACGGAAGGCGGCCTTTAATGCGGATGCGGCTGCAGGGCGCCGCGCGCGGCACGGACCCGAAGCCTGCGGCGCCGGAAGATTACATCCGCTCCGGCGCGGAGACGCCGACGAGGCCGAGCACGTTCGCGAGCACCGTGCGGACGGCGCCGAGGAGCGCGAGGCGCGCCTGCGTCTGGGCCGCGTCCTCGGTAATGACGCGCTCCGCTTTATAGTAGCTGTGAAACAGCGCCGCCAGCTCGTAGACGTAGCGGACAAGCCGGTGCGGCGCGTACTGCTCGGCCGCTTCGGCGATTTCCTGCGGCAGCTCGCCCATTTTGCGCAGCAGGTCGAATTCGTGCTCGCTCGCCAGCTTGCCGAGCTCGATCGATTCGAGCGGCTGCAGCCGGATGCCCTGCTCCTCCGCCTGACGATAGATGCTGCAGATGCGGGCGTGCGCGTATTGTACATAATAAACCGGGTTTTCGTTGGACGTCGAAATGGCCAGGTCCATGTCGAAATCGAGGTGCGAATCCATGCTCCGCATGGTGAAGAAATAGCGGATCGCGTCGACGCCGACCTCGTCCATCAGGTCCTCCATCGTGACGGCTTTGCCGGTGCGCTTGGACATTTTCACCTTCTCGCCGTCCTGATACAGACTGACCATCTGGGCGATCAGCACGACCAGCTTCCGCGGATCGTTGCCGAGCGCCTCCATCGCCGCTTTGACGCGCGGGATATAGCCGTGATGGTCGGCGCCCCATATGTTGATCATCCGGTCGAAGCCGCGGGCGTATTTGTCGCGGTGGTAGGCGATGTCCGGCGTCAGGTACGTGTACGAGCCGTCATTTTTTACCAGCACGCGATTTTTGTCGTCCCCGTAAGGCATCGTCGACAGCCAGGTCGCGCCGTCCTCCTCGAACACCTGGCCGCGCTGCCGCAGCTCCTCGAGCGCCTGCTCGACCCGACCGCTCTCATACAGCGACGTCTCGCTGTACCAGACGTCGAACGAGACGCGGAACCGGCCGAGGTCGCGCTTGATTTTGTCGAGCTCGCGTTCCAGTCCGTACTGCCGGAAGAACGCAAACCGCTCCTCCTCGGACAAGGACAGCAGGCGGTCGCCCTCCGTTCCGGCAAGCGCCTTCGCGAAGCCGACGATGTCTTCGCCGTGATAGCCGTCCTCCGGCATCGCGGCATCTTGGCCGAGCGCCTGCTTGTAGCGAGCTTCGATTGATTTTGCGAGATTCGCCACCTGATTGCCCGCGTCGTTAATGTAATATTCGCGCGAAACGTCGTAGCCGGCAAAATCGAGCACGTTGCAAAGTGCGTCGCCGACCGCTGCGCCCCGGGCATGGCCCAAATGAAGGCTCCCCGTTGGATTGGCGCTTACGAACTCGACCTGCACGCGCTTGCCGCCTCCCGCGCCGATGCGGCCGTAGTCCTCCCCCTGCTCGAGCACGCTGCCGACGACGGGGTATAGGAAGCTTTTGTCCAGCCGAAAATTAATAAAGCCCGGCCCCGCGATTTCGGCCGATTGAATCGACGCCTTCGCGGTGTCGAGATGGGCCACGATCGCCTCGGCGATTTGGCGCGGGTTCTTCTTCGCGAGCTTCGTCAGCTGCATCGCCGCATTGGTGGCGAGATCGCCGTGCGCTTTCTCCCTGGGAACCTCCAGCACGAAAGCCGGAAGCTCCTCGCGCGCCGCGAGACCGGCCGCAACCGCCGCGTCCCCGATCGCCGCTTTGATTTGTTCGTGCAGCTGTCCGATCACATTGTTGTTCATGAATGAAACGGCCTCCATATCGTTTGTTCGAATCGTTATTGCTTCGTTTCCCGGTCCGCCTGCAGGCGGATGACAAACGTTCCCGTTTGCTGCGAATCGATCCACAGCGTATAATGCCACTCGATCAGCATCGGGAGCGTGAGTCCAAGCGGCTCGTCCGCCGCTTCCGTCCGCATTAGATCGCCGCACTGCATCCACAGCAGCGACGTGTCCGTCTCCAGGCGGAAGCTCGCGTGCGGCGACGAATATTGTCCCTGACGCCTGGCGCCGGCGACAAACGTCTGCTCGGATTCGACGTCGCCGCGCCGCGTCACCAGCAGCTCGCCCTCCCGCCAGCGGACCGTCGTGCGCACCTCGCTGTCGGCCTCGTCCCGCTCGTCATAGCGCAAATAAACGGAACGGCCCTTGCGGTACCATTCGCCGCCGAACGTGTGCTCCTGCTTCTCGCCGTCCACTTCGCTCGTCAGCCTGATCCGCACCTTCGCTTTGTCCGCCACGACGCATGCCCCCTGTCCGCCTTTTTCTCATGTACCTACTATATACAGGCATGGGACGGATTTCAACGTTTGCCCGCGGGAATGGAAGATGCGGGCCCGGCGATCGCCGGGCCGCATCCCGCCTGACCGCCGGCTCAAATTTGCCTGGGAGCCCGGATCCCCAGCATGCCAAGTCCGGATTCGAGGACGCCCGCGCATGCCGCGGCAAGCCGCAGCTTGGCGGCGGTCTCCTCCGCGTCCGAGGTCATAATCCGCTCCTGATGATAAAAACGGTTGAACCGCTTGGCGGCATCGAGCAGATAGCGGGCCAGCACGGACGGCTCATTCAGCCGCACCGCTTCGGCGACCGCTTCCGGGTAGGCGCCGAGTGCTTTGAGCAAATCCCACGCGGAAGGCGCGGTGAGGGAAGGACCGTCGTGCCGGGCCGCCGCCGGTACGAAGGACGATTCCGGCGCGAGGCCGCTTGCGTCCAGCAGCCTGTACGCCCGGGCCGCCGCATACTGCACGTACGGGCCGGTCTCGCCCTCGAAGCGAAGCGCCTCGTCGAGCGAAAAGTCGACCTCCAGCATCCGGCCGTTCTTCAAATCGCCGAATACGACCGCGCCGATGCCGACTGCTTCCGCCGTTTCCCGGCGCTCCCGAAGGGAAGGATTTTTCTCCGCAATAATCGCTTCCGCACGGCGCACCGCTTCATCCAGCACGTCGTCCAGGTAAACCACCTGTCCGCGCCGGGTGGACATTTTGCGCCCCTCGAGCTTCATCAACCCGAAGGCGATATGCCGGCATTGCTCCGCCCACGGCTCGCCCATCCGGCGAAGCACCTCGAACACCTGGCTAAAATGAAGCGACTGCTCCGCGCCGACCACATAAAGCAGCCGGTCCGCCCCCATCTCGCGTCTGCGGTAGAGCGCTGTGGCCAGATCCCGCAATCCGTAGATCGTCGTTCCGTCGGACTTCACGATCAGGCAGGGCGGCATAGCCTTGTCGTCCAGCCGCACGACCTGCGCGCCGTCGCTCTCCTCGAGCAGCCCCAGCTCCGCAAGACGCCGGACGACGGCGTCCATTTTGCCGTTATAGAAGCTTTCGCCCAGCGTATGGTCGAACGTCACGCCGAGCCTCGCATAGACGCGCTCGAACTCCTCCATGCTGAACGTGACGAAAAAGCGCCACAAGCGCAGCGCTTCCGGATCGCCGTTCTCCAGCATCCAAAACCGGCGCCGCCCTTCTTCTTCCAGCTGCGGATCCCGCTCCGCCTCCTCGTGGAAGCGGACGTACAGCTTGAGACTTTCGCGGATCGGGTCCCGCTTCAGCGCTTCCTCGTCTCCCCAGCGCAGGTAGGCTTCCAGCAGCTTGCCGAACTGCGTCCCCCAGTCGCCGATGTGATTGACGGTCACGACGTCGTAACCGGATGCCCGGTACAGCCTCGCGAGCGCGCTGCCGATCATCGTCGAGCGGAGATGGCCGACGCCGAACGGCTTGGCGATATTGGGCGAGGACAGGTCGATCACGACGCGCTCGCCCGCTCGGCGGTCCGACGTGCCGAAGGCCGGATCCAACGCCGCTTCCATCAGCTTCGGGCCCCAGCAGGCCGGTTCGAAAAACAGGTTCAAATACGGCCCGGCGGCTTCCGCCCGAATGCCCTCCCCTCCGGCGCCGTTCAGCCGCTCCGCAAGCTCGGCGGCAATGCGGGCCGGCGGCTTCGCAAGCGGGCGGGCGAGCGTAAAGCAGGGGAAAGCCGCGTCGCCCAGCTCCGGCCGCGGGGGCAGCTCCAAAAGCGCATAAATGTTGTCCTCCGGGAGCGGCACGATACCTTCCAGCTTCGCCGCCGCCCATTTTAGCAATAGGCTCATCACTTCACCCTCCCGAATCATTTTTCACAAAGATGCGGCTTAACGGGCGAGCCGCGTGCTTCTTTCCGTCAAACCGGAACGGCGAACGCCAAAAAACCCGTCTCCATAAAGAGACGGGGGTTAGTCCGCGGTGCCACTCTTCTGGCTTTTCCCCAGCACCGTCAAACAGCGCAGGCAAAAAACCTCTCGAACACGGTAACGGGGTGACCGGACCGCCCTACGCGGCGCCTGCCGGCGCGTTCGGACCGCCAACTCCCGGGTGCGTTTCCCCTGCGGCACTGCGCCGGCTTCCACCGCCCCGGCTCGCTGCTGCACCGACCTGCAAGGTACTGTCCCGTTCATCGCATGTGGCTCTATTAACGTCTTATTATAAGCGCCGGCGGCATTTTTGCAAGGGGCAATTGCCGCCTGCCTGCCGATTAGAAGCGCGGCGGGCCGTCCAGCTGCTCGATTTTTCTGCAAATCGCATGCTGCCACTCCGTATCCGATGTCATCGAAGCGAGCAGCGAGAAATTGTACAGCTCCGCCAGCCGCCTGCAGTGCGCGGCGTTAACCGCCAGGCAGTGCTCGAAATCGGCCGCTTCCTCGTCCGTCAGCGGGCGCCGGCTTCGGATCGTCCACAGCTCCGCCAAACGTTCGTGTATCGGCAGTATCGCCATGTTTTCGACTACCCCCCGTTCGTTCTATACAAGCCATTATGGCCCAAAAAGAACGGTTCGTAGTCATCTATACCCGGTCGTTATCGAGGAAGCTTTGCAGCTTCCGTTTGACGTCCGGCCATTCCCGGTCCAAAATGCTGTAGACGACGTAGTCCATGCCGTTATATTTCTGCCGCAGCACGCCTTCCCGCACTGCGCCCAGCCGCTCGATCGCCCGCTGCGACAGCTCGTTGTCCGTCGTCGTGACAAACTCCACCCGAACGGCCCGCCAGGCTTCGAACGCATGCGCGAGCAGCAGCATTTTGCATTCGGTATTGACCCGCGTCCGCCACACCTCCGGGTTGTACCAGGTCGTGCCGATATTCAGGTTCCGGTGCTCCGCCGAAATGCGGTTGAAGCGAGTCGAACCGACGGCCCGTCCAAGCTCCTTGTCGAAAACGAGAAAAGGGAAATGCTCGCCCTTGTCCCGCATGTCGAGCGCCTTCCGCACGAAACGCCCGGCATCCTCCATCGTCGCGATCGCGGTCGCGGCCGGATAATGCGGCCATATGGCCGGATCGCGGCCGCAGGCGTACAGCGCTTCCGCATGCTCCTCCCGCAGCGGAACAAGGGAAACGCGCTTCCCTTCGAGTCCCCGAAAATCCATCCGTTCCTCTCCCCTCGTCGTCTTCCCGTTCCCATACGACGGGCAGAACCGGCTCAAAATGCCGTCTTTTGGCGTCGAATTGCGTCGAAGCAAGGCTCTTCCCCCGTTAATCGGCAGCCTATCGCCTGGATTCCATTACCCTCCCGTATCGTTCAAAAAAGGCAGCAGCACGCGCCACGCCTCCAGCCGGTCGGCGGTCGTCCGCATCCGCGGCGTCGGAATCGGACTCGTCGACGGCAGCTTGAGCCGCGCCGGCGCCGCGCACGCCGGATCGGTACCGAAATACTTGCGGAACGTATCGTGAGATTTCGTCCCGTTGAACGCCAGGCACCGGATGCCCGGATACTGCCGGAGCAGGCCGGGGATATCGTTCGGCACCTCGTCCCGGATATTCGCGTCGAGACTGCCTTCCCGAGAACAGGTTGCGATCACGTCCCACAGGGCGATGCCTCGGCCGAGGGCGAAGGCGAGCCGAGCGTCGTAGTCGTCTTCCGGCTCCCGCCCGAACAGACCGTAAATGACCGGCCATAAATGGTTGCGCGGATTGCCGTAATATTGATGCTTCGTAAGCGACGCCGTACCCGGCATACTGCCGAGCACAAGCACGCGGGAATTGTCGTCGATGATGGGCGGAAACGATTGAACGAACATGTCCGCGCCTCCTTCCTCCTTATGTTCACTAACCGCCGTTATACCTCAAAGCTCTGTAAGTTCTGCCTCGCCCCATACTCCCACCAGCTGGCTCCATCGGGGTCCGCAGCAGGTCCTCTAGCCAGCCGAGGCTTTCGTCTGCCGGCCGCCGTTAGAGCAAAAGACCGCTCCGCGCTTGACGTTCAGCGCAGGGCGGTCTTCGTTTGTTGCGGGCTGCCCGCTTATTTGATAAATCCGAGCAGCATTTCGCGGATGACCTTCGACGCGACGATCTGCGTCTGCTCGGTCGGATCGTACGCCGGCGCGACTTCGACGAGGTCGCAGCCGACGACGTTCACATCGGAACGCGCGATCGCATGGACCGCCTCCAGCAGCTCCTTGCTCGTAATGCCGCCCGCTTCCGCCGTGCCGGTTCCCGGCGCGCAGGACGGATCGAGCACGTCGATGTCGATCGTCAGGTACACCGGACGCCCGGCGAGCTCCGGCAGCGCCTTCTTCAGCGGCTCCAGCACCTCGAACGGATGGAAGTTGATGTGCTCGCGCGCGAACTGCCATTCCTCGCGGGAGCCGGAGCGGATGCCGAACTGGTAAATGTTGCGGCCGCCGATCAGGCCGGCCGCCTTGCGCAGCGGCGTCGAGTGCGAGAGCGGCTCGCCCTCGTACTGCTCGCGCAGATCCGCATGCGCGTCGAAATGGATGATCGCGAGATCCGGGTATTTCACGTACACCTCGCGGAAAATCGGCCAAGAGACGAGATGCTCCCCGCCGAGGCCGAGCGGCATTTTGCCGTCGTCCAACACACCGCGCACATACTCGCCGATCATCTCGAGCGAGCGAGCGGCATTGCCGAACGGCAGCAGCAGGTCGCCCGCGTCGAAGTAGACGATATCCTCGAGGCTGCGGTCGAGATACGGGCTGTATTCCTCGAGGCCGACCGACACCTCGCGGATGCGGGCGGGGCCGAAGCGCGAGCCGGGACGGAACGAAACGGTGAAGTCCATCGGCATGCCGTAGATGACCGCTTTGGAAGCGGCGTAATCGTCGGAGCTCAGAATAAAAACGTTGCCGGAATATTTTTGGTCAAGTCGCATGGGTGCGGGGTCCTCGCTTTCGCCGATTGCCGGTCTCCGGGAAGAAGCCGGTTTTTTATTTCACCAGATCCTCCACGAATTTCGGCAGCGCGAACGCCGCTTTGTGCAGACGCGGAGAGTAGTATTTCGTATCGATGTCCGGAATGGCGGACTCGTCGACCTGCAGCGGATCGTATTTCTTGCTGCCCATCGTGAACGTCCACAGGCCGCTCGGATACGTCGGCACGTTCGCGCAGTATACGCGCACGATCGGGAACACTTCCTTGACGTCGCGGTTAACGCTCGTTATCAGATCGGCCTTGAACCACGGGTTGTCCGTCTGCGCGACGAAAATGCCGTCGTCCTTCAGCGCCTCGTATATGCCCTGGTAGAAGCCGCGCGTGAACAGGTTGACCGCCGGGCCGACCGGCTCGGTGGAGTCGACCATGATGACGTCGTAGCTGTTCTTCTGATCGTGAATATGCATGAAGCCGTCGTTCACGATGACGTCGACGCGCGGATCGTCCAGGCCGCACGCGATGTTCGGCAAATATTTTTTCGAATATTCGATGACCTTGCCGTCGATTTCGACGAGCACCGCCTTCTCGACCTGCGGATGCTTCAGCACCTCGCGGATGACGCCGCCGTCGCCGCCGCCGACCACGAGCACATGCTTCGGGTTCGGGTGCGTATACAGCGCCGGATGGGCCACCATTTCGTGGTATACGAACTCGTCTTTATCGGTTGTCATCACCATGCCGTCCAGGACGAGCATCGTGCCGAACTCCTCGGTTTCGATCATATCGAGCTTCTGAAACTCGGTTTGCTCGCTCACGTACGTTTCTTTGATTTTGGCCGTAATGCCATAGGTTTCAGTCTGTTTCTCGGTGTACCACAATTCCATGACGGCAGTCCCTCTCTTCATCTATGTAATAGGCGGAATTTCCGTTAGCTGACGGTTCAACCTGTATTATAGTGGAACGGGGCGAAAAAGCAACCTTTACGGCGCGGCGCCGCAAAAAATTCATCCCGCATCCTCCGGCGTGTGAATAGCCGGCTTCGCCATTTTCCATACTAAGGAAATGACAAGCTTATGCAAGGGGGCCGCAACATGAAAAGCCTGGGCTCGCCCAAACCGATCGACAAACGCCGCTCGCCGTTTCGCGTCCGCGCGGAGAAATGGATGCCGCTGCTGGGCCGGGCGTACCGCTGGCTGATGATCGCCGGGTGCGGGGCCGCCATCCTGTTCGCCCTTATTTTCGGATTCCTCTTCTATTTGCGCGTGCAGGCGCTGCCCGCCGCGGCGATCAGCCAGACGTCGCAAATGTACGATATCCGAGGCAACGTTATCGATACGTTCCACGCCGGCGAGAACCGCCATTCGGTGCCGCTGAAGTCGATATCGCCGTATTTAATCGAGGCGACGCTCGCCATCGAGGACCGGCGGTTCTACGATCACCTCGGCTTCGATATGAAAGGGATGGCCCGCGCGGTGTTCGTCAATCTCGAGCATCTGCGGACGAAGCAGGGCGCGAGCACGCTGACGCAGCAGCTGGCGCGCAATCTGTATTTGACGCACGAGCGCACCTGGTCTCGCAAGCTGAAGGAAGCGATGTACACGGTTCAGCTCGAGATGCATTACACGAAAGACGAAATTCTCGGGATGTATCTGAACCAGATTTATTACGGACACGGCGCGTACGGCGCGGAGGCGGCGGCGCAGATGTATTTCGGCAAGCACGCCTCGGAGCTCGGCTTGGCCGAAAGCGCGATGCTGGCCGGCATTCCGAAAGGGCCGAAGTATTACTCGCCGTATATGGATATGAAAAACGCCAAGGACCGGCAGCGGACGATTCTGATGACGATGGCGTCGCAGGGTATCCTGACGAAGAAACAGGCTGAGGAGGCCGCAAGCGAGCTGCTGAAGTTCGTGCCGCTCGGCAGCGGCAAGCAGGATAGTTTCGCGCCTTATTTTCGCGATTACGTGCGCAGCGTCGCCGTCGACCGGCTCGGCATCGACGAGCGGCTCATAAGCGGCGGTGGCATCCGCATCTATACGACGCTCGACCCCGATGCCCAGCAGGCCGCGGAGGATGCGGTCAAGGCCGGCATGCCGGCCGATTCCGGGCAGCAGGCGGCGCTCGTCTCGATCGACCCGCGCACCGGGTATATCAAAGCTATGGTCGGCGGCCGCGACTATGCTTCCAACCAGTACAACCGCGTTCTCGCCACGACGCGCCAGCCGGGCTCGTCGTTCAAGCCGGTGCTGTACCTGGCCGCGCTGGAGCAGGGAGCGGTGACGCCGGTCACCCGTTTCAAGAGCGAGCCGACCGTGTTTACCTACGATGAAGGACGCAAGACATACGCGCCGGGCAACTACAATAAGAAGTACACGAACGATTATATCGATCTGCGCCAGGCAATCGCGAGCTCGGACAATATCTACGCGGTCAATACGATTATGGCCGTCGGCGCCGACAAGGTGATCGATATGGCGCGGCGGCTCGGCATCGACAGCCCGATGCAGCCGGTGCCCTCGCTCGCACTCGGGGCGTACCCGGTCAGCCCGCTCGAGATGGCTTCGGCGTTCGGCACGTTTGCGGCCGGCGGCGTCCGCAGCGAACCGACCGCGATCGTGCGCATCGAGGACAGCAAAGGGGAAGTGCTGTACGAAGCGAAGCCGAAGGCGAAGCAGGTCGTGGATGCCGCGCATGCCTACGTGCTGACCGGCCTGATGGAAAGCGTGTTCGAGACCGGCGGCACGGGCAGCCGCGTGTCTGCGATGATTCATCGTCCGGTTGCCGGCAAGACGGGCACGACGGCAAGCGACGCGTGGCTCGTCGGCTACACGCCCGAGCTGACGACGGCGGTCTGGGTCGGCTACGACAAGGGGCGGAAGCTGACGACCGCCGAGGCGCACCGGGCGGCGCCGATCTTCGCCGCCTTCACGGAAAAGGCGCTGGCCGCGGTGCCGCCGAAAATGTTCCCCATGCCGGAGGGTGTCGTCTCCGTCTACGTCGACCCGTCGTCGGGCAAGCTGGCCGCTTCCTCCTGTCCGAGCAGGCGGCTCGAGACGTTCGTCAGCGGCACGCAGCCGACCGAGGTGTGCGGCGAGCACGGCGGCGCGGCTTCGGCAAACGGCGACGGCGACGCCAAGGCGGAGCGTTCGCAGTCGTGGTGGCGGAAGCTGAAGCGCTGGTGGACGAATTAAGAAGCGACGGCTAACGCTCTTTGACGGCGGAACAAGCTGCTTCCCTTCCGTCGATGAAGAAAGGAAGGCGCAGCCTTTTCGATTGAATTGAAAAAGCGGCGGGACGAAGCATGCGCGCTTGCAAGCGCATGACCGTCCCGCCGCCTTTTTTCTAGCTCAACCGTTCAGTTATTCAGCAGCGCCAGCATGACGACATCGAGAAACATCTTCGTCGCCTCGTGCATCAAATATTGATGGAGCACGCCCTCGCGCTTGAAGCCGAGCTTCTCCAGCAGCTTGAGCGACGCCTTGTTCTTCGGAGCCACCTCCGCCTGAATGCGGTGCGCGCCGAACCGCTCGAGCCCGAAATCGATGACGGCCTTCAGCGCCTCGGTCATCATTCCCCGGTTCCAATACGCCTTGTCCAAGTCGTAGCCGACGGTTACCGGATAAAGCGGCCTCTGCTCGAAGGTGCCGCGGATCGGCATGTACATCACCGTACCGATCAGCCGGTCCCGGCCGTTCAGGGTAAGGCCCCATGGAAGAAGCTGCCGGTTCCGGTACATGTCGTTCCAGGAAACGATCATGTCCTTCGCCTGCTCCACGGACTCCGGTCCGTACCAGTCCATGTAGCGGGTGACGTCGGCATCCGAATAATATTCGTACAGCGCCTCCGCATCCGACGGCTCCAACTTGCGAAGAATCAGTCGGTCCGTATTCAGGACCGGAAAACGTTCGAATATATCCGATGCATGCATGATGTCGATTGGCTCCATTCCGGTCAGTTTGGCGGCGGGAGCATAGCTTGCGTTTTCCGCGCCGTCCGCCTCCCTATCATACACCAAAAACCGGGAAGAAGCCGAGCCGTTTTCTTGTCATGGAGCGGCGGGGCGTCCAGCCATGACTTTTAGAGCAGCGGCCGCTCCAGCTCTGCATACATCCGTTCAAGCAGCGAAACCGCCTGCTCTTCGAGCGCCTTGACCGATTGCAGCACACTTACGGCACGTTCCCGGCCGGCAGCCGAGTTAGGATCGCCTCCTGCAGGAAAAGGGAACCTCTCGGCCAACTCCTGCAGCTGCTCCGCCATGCTCCGGTACAGCTTCGCGGCTTCGGCGCCAAGCGTACGGATGGGTTCATCCGATGCTTCGCCGCCCTGCCGATCGGCGATCTCGACGAGAAAATCCGCCGCAAGCCGGCGGGCATCCTGCACAACGGCCACATTGTAGGCATTGCCATTCGGCTCGATATTCCCGCCGCGGAATGCATCCATCCACACATCATAGGCGCGCAGTCCCCGTTCACAGCGGTCGGCCGCAGCCTCGTTCCCGCGGTAGTGATCGAGAATCATCCCCAGCGCGTCCCGAAGCATCGAACGCTCATCCTTCTCCGTCCGTTCCTCCAGCGCCAGGATGAACAATTCCTCCAGTATACCCCGCCCGAGATGATCGTAAGGAAGCCGGCTGTCCTGCATCACCTCCACCGCCGTCAGCATCCGCTGCTCGTCGTCATAGCCGTAAATGACGCCGAATTCGGGGATGAACAGATCCCAGGACATAACCGGAAGGCCTCTGTCGATGGAACGGTGAATCAAATCCAGGGCGGCAGGAAGCTTTTCCTGGACCCGCCTCTTCTCTTTGGCCGCCGGCTCGAGCAGTACCGGGTCAACCAAGTTGGAATTATCGCCGGGCAGACAATGGCTGTTCTCCATCTCCACGACGCGGCAGCTCCATCCCAGGTTTTGCAGGCCTCGTCTGAAAATGTCCCCGAACGGGAACATCGTCGGTCCCGCGATATGAACATCGCCGCGGCAAATCGTGATGCGAAAAGCATGTCCGGTCAGGCCCATAACCATCGGCATACTCAGTTTCTGATCGGTAAAGCTGAGCATGCGGTACAAGGCCCAGCCTGCCGACGTCCATGTTCCGGACGCATCGAACGCATCCGTCTTCGTTAACAGGTTCGTTTTCATCGCTCCCCAATCCTTTCGTTCCGTCAAGTATTGGTCGACTACGGCGCGGATTCGCGCCTGGGCTACTTTTTTCCGGGAACGGGATAAAATTTGATAGACGTTCGCCTGAGACAAGCTGAACAGCTTCGCGATTTCCTGCGGCGACAGATGATCGAAAAAATGCGACTCGAAAATTTGCCGCTCCCGCTTGGAGAGGCAGCTCAGCATAGCTCCGATCGCGTCAAGCAGCTGCCGGCGCATCAAGTGCTCTTCCGGATTGGCGGCAGCGCTCGCATGTTCGTCCAGCGAACGCGAAACGCGATGCAGAATATCATCCAAATTCGACCAGTCGGCGGCTGCAGGTTCCCCTTCTTCCCCGGTAGGCCGCAGCGCCGAGAAAGGCCGCTCCTTCACAACCGGGCTGCTGCGGAGCCGGGAATACGCCTGATTGCGGACGATCCGGTGAAGCCAAGGCAGAAACCGCGCAATATCAACCAGCGTTCCCAGGTGCAAAAAAGCGCGGATCAAGGCATCCTGCACGATATCCTCCGCCATGAACGGCTCCTGCGTCAGGGCTTGGGCGTACCCGTACAAATGCCGCCGGTGGCGCCGGATCAGCTCGCCGAACGCCTCCCGGTCGCCGGCCTGCGCGCGCTGTACCAGCTCGCTGTCTTCCAGCCGGTCCAAATCGCGCTCCATATCCCAATGCGCAGGTTTTACATTTTGGATTTCATTCCCGTCGTTCCCGATAACAACCACCCCGCCAGTAGATCGACCTACAATAAAGACTCGAAAGCAAAGCGATTTCTGACAAACGGAATCACTATTGGAGAAATTGCCGCCGATTTATTGAAATCCGTTCATCCGTACAACGGAAAACCCCGTCAAGAAAAGCTCCCGCCCCGTAAAAAAACGGCCCGGGCAGCCTCGATTCGCTGCCCGGGCCTCCCGGTAACGTCTAATTTGTCGCTTAGCTTAGGTCGCCCAGCGCCTGCTTCAGCACATCGGGCGAACGGTCCCACCATTCCGCGTTATGGGAAACGAGCAGGCCGCGGAGCGCCGTTTTCGCTTCCTCCCCGAGCTCATCCAGCATAAAACGGCGCTTGAGCGCGTAGTCGAGGTTGTTCACGTGCTGCGCGAGAATTTTCCAGCCGCGTTTCGCTTCGGTATCGATCAGCATCGGGCAGGCCGTCGCGCCGGCGTAATGCGCTCCTTCTTCGGAGCGGTCCACCGCGACCCACACGATCCAGACCGGACGGCCACTGGGCACGTCCTCTTTGTTCGCGCTGAATTTGATGCCCCTCTCCACTTTGCTCTTCGCATGCATGGCGCCGACATCGATATACGCTTCCCCGCCGTCGATAATGACCGCCGAGACGTTGTTCAGGTCGATCGTGCCCGCGCCGAATCCCTTATGCTCCTTGCTGCTGACGACATTCAGCGCAAGCTGCCGTTTCTCTTTCTTCGCCGGAGTCTGCTCTTGGGCACGCCCCTGGTCCTGATTCTGATCCGTCATATTCCGTTCCTCCCCGAATTTCGGCCGGGCGAGCCGGCAAAAAGCCTGAAGCCCGCGCCGGACGCGGGTTTTCCGCCTGTCCGAACATTAATTCCATTTTAGCTAATAATCCGCGAAAAGCAAACATATACATGCTTTAGATGCTTGTCAACGGGAGGGAATCGTTCAATGACGCCACGTCACCTCAAACAAATCCTGCTCTTCGCGCTAGCCGCCGTCCTGATCGGCGCAACGGTCCGGGAAGGGTTCGGGGCCGCCTGGATTTCGCAATATTCCTTCGCATCCGCGCCCGTTACCGGCGTTTCCGCTCCCGTTAAACCGGACACGTCCCCGAAGACGGCGCCGCAGGGCTCGCCGGAGCCCGATTCGGTCATGCAGCCGAAGCCGGTGGCGCTCAGCAAGCGGGTTGTGGAATACCACATCGACGTGCGGCTGCAGGAGGACGCCAAAACGCTGCAGGGCGAGGAAACCGTAACCTGGACCAACCCCGGCAAAAAAGCGGTGTCCGATATGTATTTTCACCTTTACCCGAACGCCTTCGAATCGAAGGACACGACATTCATGCGCGAATCCGGCGGCCAGCTGCGGCAGGACAAGGCCACCCCGTCCAGCTACGGCTACATGCACATCAATGCGCTGCAGACGACCGAGACCGGCAACCTGCTTCCCCGGCTTCATTACGTTCAGCCCGACGACGGCAACTTAAGCGACCATACGCTGGCCAAGCTTAAGCTTCCCGACCCGGTCTACCCCGGGCAAAGCGTGACGCTGAAGCTGAAGTTCGAGGTGAAGCTGCCCGAGGTGTTCGCGCGGATGGGCTATGCCGGCAATTTCGTGATGGCCGGGCAGTGGTTTCCGAAGGTAGCCGCTTATGAAACGGCGGGAACGCGCGGCCGGACGACGGAAGGCTGGAACGCCCATCAGTATCACGGCAATTCGGAGTTTTACAGCGATTTCGGCATATACAGCGTCAACATCAACGTCCCGGAGGCCTACAAGGTGGCGGCGACCGGCTTCCAGGCAAAGGCGTCGGACGTGAAGGACGGACGGAAAACCTACCACTATTATGCCGACGACGTGCACGATTTCGGCTGGTCGGCTTCTCCGGATTTCGTCTACTTCGAGGAGCCCTTCTCCACGGACGGCGTACCCGGGGTGCGGATCAAGCTGTATCTCGACCCGCTTCACGCAGACTTGAAGGACCGGTACATGCACGCCGCCAAATCGGCGCTCGCCAAATACGCCCAGTGGTACGGAGCCTATCCGTATTCGACGCTGTCCATCGTCGTCCCTCCGAAGGGCGGCAACGGGGCCGGAGGGATGGAATACCCGACGCTCGTTACGGCGTTTGCGGCCGATTCGAACAGCCCGGGCTACGACCTCGAACGAACGGTGGTGCACGAGATCGGCCACCAATACTGGTACGGCATGGTCGCCTCCAACGAATTCGAGGAAGCCTGGCTGGATGAAGGGATCACCTCCTACTCCGAGGACCAGATCATGGAAAGCGAATACGGCGTCGAGCCGAATTTGTCCATCGAGTCCAGCTATATGACCGATCCCGCTCCGCTCAAGCAGCTGTCCTGGTCGTACGGCAGCAACGATCATTATGCCGAAAATGTGTACATGCGGGCCAAGCTCGTCCTCGTCGGCATCGAAAAGCAGGTCGGCGCCCAGACGATGCGAAAAATTTTGCGCACCTATTTCCAGAAATACAAGTTCAAGCATCCGTCCACGGCCGACTTCCAGCGCGTGGTCGAGCAGGTGACGAACCAGAACTGGGACAATTATTTCAGCGCCTTCGTGTACGGCAACCAGATGGCCGATTATGCGGTCGATTCCATTCAAGTCCGGCCGGTAACGGAAAACGGCGCCAAGCAGTACGAATCGGTCGTCCTCATTCGCCGGCTGGGCGGCCGCAACGGCCCGGTTCAGGTGGTGCTGAAGTTCGCCGACGGATCAACGCTGCAGAAAACATGGGACGGCCGGGATTCGCAAATCAAGTACGACGCCGTCGAACCCTCTCCGCTCGCTTGGGCGGCCGTCGATCCGCATCACGATAACGTGCTGGACAACAAGCAGATCAACAACTTTTTGAAAGCCGGACTGCCGGAGAAAACCCGCACGCGCTGGAGCGTCGGCATCGTCAAGCTGGTCGAGGGGCTGTTCGCGTCGGTCGCCTGGTGACGGCGCCCTTACCCAGGCGGCTCCGGCGCCGCAAGCGAGGAGGGATGTTGGGATGAAGCTTTATTTGAAGCAAGGATGGCGGCTGACCGTCAAACATCTGTACATCGTCATTTTGCTCTTCCTCTATGAACTCATTTGGGGATTCTTCCTGTACCGGATCGTGGACCATATCGTCGTACCGCTGTTGAGGCGTTATCCGGGCAGCCTGCCCTCGGCGGACGCGGCGCAAATTTTCCTGACCGAAGCCCAGTTCCAGCTCCTGAAAACCGATCTGATCCGCCCGTACATCTGGCTGTTCGCCGGCCTGCTGGCGGCCCGGATGCTCGTCACGCCGCTGCTGAACGCCGGCCTGCTCCATTCCCTGCGGCATGCCGCGGACGAGGAAGGCACGCATTTCCTGCGGGGCATCCGCGCCGCCTGGAAGCCGGTCGCCCTGCTCTACCTGATCGAGACCGCGCTTGCGCTCTCCCCGGCGGGCTGGCTGCTGCCCCGCGCGCTCGATGCGCTGCTCTCCAGCGGGAGCGCGGCCGAGCTGGCGCAGCGGACTCTCCCTTGGGCGGCCGGCTGGCTGGCCTGGGCGGCCGTGCTGCATCTCTTGTTTCTCGCGATGCAGTTCGGCGCCGTCTCCCGCACCGGCATTCTGAAGGGACTCGGAAACGGCATCCGGCGGCTCCTGCCGCTGGTGGGGATATCCCTGCTGCTGTGGCTGATCGGCGCGTCTTTAAGCCTCACCTTCGCGGCGGCATCCATGCTGTGGGCCGGCCTGATCGCGCTCATCCTGCAGCAAAGCTACCATCTGGTCCGGACGATCATGAAGGTGTGGACCGTCGCCTCGCAGCTCGATGTCTGGAAGTCGAAACAGACCTGAACGGGCTGCAGCCCGGAGGCCCGGGAAGCCGATGCGCTTCCCGGGCGTTTGTTTTGGCGGCTGCTCCCGTTTAACCAGCGATTTGCTGCAGCTGCTCAAGCGATACCCGATCGATAAATTTGCTGAATTTTTCTTTGCCTTTGGCATGTTCCTTATAGAAATCGATGATGGCGGTCCGTTCGAGCGGCACTTCCGCATAAAGCTGCTTGAACGGGGTCATTTCCACTTTGGCATCCGTCTCGAGAGCAGCCCCGATTTTCGCGAGCTGCTTCACCGTAAACTGACTTCCACCGACTTGAATCGGCGGGCTTATCGCGATTTTTGTTTTTTCTCCCACGACCCATACTCCTCGATTTGAAATTATCGAATCCTTTAACATCAACTACGAAAAGCACGGTTAAACTTCTTTATTGACGTACGTTCACACGCTGCAGCCGAAGCGCGTTGAGGACAACGGAGACCGAGCTTAATGCCATGGCCGCGCCCGCTACCCATGGTGCAAGCAAGCCAATCGCAGCGATCGGAATCCCGAGCGTATTATAACCGAGTGCCCAGAACAAGTTTTGCTTAATGTTGCTCATTGTTTTACGGCTCATATAGATCGCATCGGGAATGCTCGCCAGGTCGCCGCGCATGAGCGTTACATCCGCCGCTTCCATCGCCACATCGGTTCCGGTACCGATGGCCATACCGATATCCGCTGTCGCCAGTGCCGGCGCATCGTTAATGCCGTCCCCGACCATGGCCACTTTTTTGCCTTGCGCTTGCAGCTTTTTCACTTCTTCCGCTTTCCCTTCCGGAAGCACTTCCGCACGTACATGGTCGATGCCGACTTGGGCCGCGATCGCCTTCGCCGTCCGTTCGTTGTCTCCGGTAATCATGATCACCTGAATCCCCATCTCTTTCAAACGGCCAACCGCGTCCTTCGAGGTTTCTTTAATCGTATCCGCCACTGCAACCATCCCGGCATACCGGTTGTCGATCGCGATCAGCATCGCCGTCTTGCCGGCTTCTTCCAAACGAGCCATCGACTCGTAAGCATGCTTCACATCGACTTCGTACTTCTCCATCAATTGGCGCGTGCCGATGAGCAGTTGTTTTCCTTCTACTCTGGCTTTGATACCGAATCCCGGAATCGCCTCGAAGGACTCGGTTCCCGGCAGTTCGATATTTCGTTCACGGATGCCGGCAGCGATCGCTTCCGCAAGCGGGTGCTCCGAATTTTTTTCGGCCGCGCCGACGAGTTGAAGGAATTCCGTTTCGTTTTCTTCTGTTAATACATCCGTCAGTTCCGGCTTGCCTTTCGTCACAGTACCCGTTTTATCCAGAATGATCGCGTCAATCTTATGTGTCTGCTCCAAATGCTCGCCGCCTTTGAACAAGATACCAAGCTCCGCGGCGCGTCCGGATCCCGCCATGATTGAGGTCGGCGTTGCCAAACCGAGTGCGCAAGGGCAAGCAATGACGAGGATCGCGATGGCCTTTTCCAATGCCGTTGCAAAATCACCCGGCGTCACGAAGAAATACCATACGAGGAAAGCGACAACTGCGATTCCGACGACAATCGGGACAAAAATGCCGGAGATGCTGTCCGCTACCCGTTGAATCGGCGCTTTCGAGCCTTGCGCTTCTTCCACGACTTTAATAATTTGCGCTAGTGCCGTTTCTTTGCCGACTTTTGTCGCCTTAATACGCAGCATGCCGTTTTTGTTGATCGCTGCGCCGATTACGGAGTCCCCGGCTTTCTTTTCTACAGGAAGGCTTTCTCCGGTCAGCATCGATTCATCGACCGAAGACATGCCTTCAAGAACTTCGCCGTCTACCGGCACTTTATCTCCGGGACGGACAAGCGCGATGTCCCCTACGATAACTTCATCCACTGGAATCGTCAGCTCTTGACCTTCACGAACAACCAAAGCCGTTTTTGCCTGCAGACCCATGAGCGATTTGATCGCTTCCGATGTGCGGCCTTTAGCGAGCGTTTCAAATAGCTTCCCTAAAATAACAAGCGTGATCAGGATCGCACTCGTCTCATAGTACAAAGACGGTCCGTGATGGACACTGCCTCCTTGCGCGGCCCAATCGATCGTCAGATACAAGCTGTAGAAGTAAGCGGCCGAAGTGCCCAGCGAGACCAAAACGTCCATGTTCGCACTGCCGTTGCGGAGCGCCTTATATGCACCTGCGTAAAACTGTCTGCCGACATAAAATTGTACAGGAGTGGCCAGAACAAGCTGAAACCATGGATTCATCAGCATTTCCGGCAAGTAGATCCATGAGGTGAATGAAAAATGCGCAACCATGCTCCACAAGAGAGGGAAGGAAAGAATTGCCGAAAGGAGCAGTTTCCGTTTTTGATTCTTGACCTCATGGCCGCGGTGATCATCTGCGTTTTCACTTTCCTGTTTGGCGATCGCTCTGTAACCAAGCTGTTTGACCTTATTTTGCATCTCTTCGATCGAGACTTCACCCGGCGAATATTCAACACGAGCAGTTTCCATCGCAAAGTTGACAGATGCACCGGCCACGCCGGGCATTTTGCCGAGTCCCTTCTCGATGCGATTCGCGCAAGCGGCGCACGTCATCCCTTCCAGCTTAAACAGAGCCACTTCTTTAGCCGTATCATAGCCGAGCTTTTTAATGGTCTCTTCCACATTCCCTATGCCAATTTTCGCCGGGTCGTAAGTGATGCTCGCTTTTTCCAGCGCAAAATTGACACTTGCGGCAGAGACTCCTTCCAATTTGTTTAGGCCCTTCTCAATTCGGTTCGCGCAAGCGGCGCACGTCATGCCCGTGATTTGCAAAGTCGTTTGTTTGGTTTCTTGTGCAGCGTTTGTTTCCACAATCATTCACCTCTTGTTCAATTCCTTGCTCGTAGTATACCCCACTACCCTATTTTTAGTCAACATCTTTTACAATACCCCAGTACCGTATATTATCGGTTAAAGAAAAAGCAGCAAGCGCTGCTGGGCTTGGGTTTTATTTCATGAGTTTGTTCATGGTGATCATCAGTTCCGATAAAACCTCGGTATCCCCTTCTTGGATACGCTCGATGACACAGCTTTTCAGGTGATGCTCCAGCAAAAGTTTTCCGACTCCATTCAGAGCGGATTGAATCGAGGCGATCTGGTTCAGAACGTCGTCACAATACGTATCTTTCTCAATTAACCCTTTAATGCCGCGAACCTGACCTTCAATCCGATTCAGACGGCTGATCAAACTATTTTTTACTTTATCCGAATGATGGCTTTTTCGTCCCGTTCCATCGGTTCCGCAACAATTGGAATCCTGTTCATTTACTTGACCCAGCATTTCCATTTCCACGCTCATTTTGACTCGCCTCCTTCATAATCTATATTATACTATACTCCCTCCCCCTATACAATCAGTGGTAATATTGTCCCGGCAACGCAGGTAAGGAGCATCCCGCTTCGCCAGCGGTGCGGATTCCAAGGGCTCCCACTACGCTCGTCCGGAACAAAACCGCGGCCGCTTCCGTCACGAAACGGTCTTTTTGACGTACGCTGCGCCTCCGCCGGATTTTGCCCCTTTTTCGACAGGACGGCGAACCGCCGCCCCGCTCCCGAAGAACGCTTTAGCCGAAAAAATAGGCCATCTGAAAACCCGGAAACCCGCTGTACGAGTGAAACGCGAAAAAGTTGCACTTTCATAATTCTAATGTGTGAACAAATTGTGAACTTGGAAGGAGAAGTGTGAAAATGATCGAAATGTAAGCGAAGATGAAAATTTTGCCGAATTCCCGCAAGGGAAACGGGGGAACCACTCTGGGTGAATTGATCCCGGTATCCGCAGGGCCGGATGCCAGAGGCGATCATAGGGAGCCTTCAACCGAACCCCACAGCTAACCTCGCAGGCGTTGGAAGGAGCTTCTCTTTTGAAAAAGGTTTTGCTGCTCATGATCGGTCTCGTCATTGCGGCAGCCTTCCAGGCAGGAAGCGTGTTTGCGGACTCCAAAATGGATGGCGTCATCAGCGACGTGATCGGAACGCCGTATCATTACGGCGGCACCACGACGAAAGGATTCGACTGCTCCGGATTTACGATGTACGTGTTCGATAAACTCGGCGTCAACATCCCGCACGCATCCTCGTCGCAAGCCAGGCTCGGCAAGAAAATCGACAAGAGCGACTTGATCGCCGGCGACCTCGTATTTTTCAATACGAACGGCAGAGGCATTTCGCACGTTGGCATCTACGTCGGGGACGGCAAATTTGCCCACTCGTCCTCCAGCAAAGGCGTGACGATCAGTGCGCTCAGCGATTCGTACTACTCGAAACGCTTTGTTACCGCGCGTCGCGTCATGAGCCCGGATACGTTTCAAAAGTATGCCGACGAACCGTCCGATGCACCGGACGGCGGCGGAGACGCCGATTAATTCGCTCCGCCCTTCAGGAAGAACCGGCTTCGATCTATAGTGAAAAGAAGGCGAAAGCTTCCCCTTTCCTATAGAGGAGTCAAAAACGCAGCCTGCCCTGTCCGCCTGCCGGACAAGCGGGCTGCGTTTTTGTTTACCCTCGTGATGAGCGGCGTTTCGGGAACGAAATGAAACCATCGGCGCAGGGGCGGCAGGATGAGCGTCTGATCCGAGCAAATCATGATCTCGCGGCGTCAATCGGTTTCTTCACCTTGTAGCGCACCCACCAGAAGGTCCGGCCGACCTGCACGTCGAGCGTCGTTCCGGCCGGCGCAAACAGCTCGTGCAGCTGAAACGCGGTCTCGCAGCCTTCGCCGCGCCGGTCGGCCAGCACCGCTGTCGCCCCGTCGCGCAGACGCGAATGCCACAGGTTCAGAAAATCCCTTCGCTCCGCCGCCGGCAGCTCGCGCAGGCAAAAACAGGCTAACCCGGCTTCGAACGTGCCTTCGACGCCGGCAAGCTCGCCCGACCGGACCGATTTCGAAGCCGGCGCCGCCAGTCTCGGCGCGCCGGGTCCCCCGACGCGCAGCACCGACCGCCCCGCAAGGGTGCGCGAAAGCGCCTCCTCCACCTGCTTCCACTCCTCCCTTCGCGCATCCAGGCTTTCCCGCCATTTTGCCATCCGGCATCCTCCCGTCCCCGCCGCAAGCGGCGGCCGTTTTTTCTATTCCTATGTGGGCCTGTGCGCAAACTGACCAAAAAACGGGTATAATGGTACCACTTCAAGCTGTCCCTTGCAGAGGAAAATCGCAGAAAGGAGTTTTCGACGGTGACCGAAATGTGTGCGGAACTGTCCGCCTTTCATCCGACGCTTGCCGGCTGGTTCGCGCAAGCCTTCGGCGAGCCGACCCCCGTGCAGCTGGAAGCCTGGGCGTCCATCGACGCCGGACGGCATACGCTGATCGCCGCGCCGACCGGTTCCGGCAAGACGCTTGCCGCTTTGCTCCCCTGTCTCGACCGGCTCGCGCGGGACAAAGCGGCAGCGGACAAAGGAACGGCCCCGCGGGAGCCGGGGGTGCGCGTGCTGTACGTGACGCCGCTGAAGGCGCTCAACAACGATATCCAGCACCATTTGACCGGCTTTATCGACGATATCGAACGCTTCCGGGCGGAAAGCCCCGTAGACGGACAGGACGACTGGCCCGGGATCCGCACCGCGGTGCGGACGGGCGATACGCCTTCCTCCGAGCGCGCCAAAATGATCCGCAGGCCGCCCGATGTGCTCGTCACGACACCGGAATCGCTCTATTTGCTGCTGACGGGCGAGAAGAGCCGCGCCATGCTGCGCACTGTACGCACCGTCATCGTCGATGAAATTCACGGCCTCGCCCCGGATAAGCGCGGCGCGCATTTGTCGCTTACGCTCGAGCGCTTGTCCGCGCTGTGCCCCTCCCCCGTCCAGCGGATCGGCGTATCGGCGACGCAGAAGCCGCTCGAACGCGTCGCGCGGTTTCTCGGCGGCTGGGAGCGGGCCGGCGACGCCGCGGAGACGGCCGGAGCGGCGGCATCCGAAGCAGGCCGCGCCGAAGGTCCGGGCGGCGGTTCGGCTGCCGCGGATGTGACGGCGGGATCGGCAATCGGCCAAGCGGACCGCGCTGCGGGCGCGGGCGGCAGCCACCCGCTCGGCTTCGCGGAGAGGCCCGTGCGGATCGTCGAAAGCGACATGACGAAAACGATCCAGGTGCGTGTCACGATGCCCGACCTGAGCCGGCCGGCCAAAACGCGCGACGCCGTGTGGCAGCCGATCGTCGAGCGGCTGATGCAGCTGATGGAGGGCAGCCGTTCGGCGCTGCTCTTCGTGAACAGCCGCCGGCTGTGCGAGCGCCTCGTCCTCCGGCTGAACGACGCCGCCGGATACGAAATGGCCCGCGCCCACCACGGCAGCCTGTCGCGCGAGCGCAGGCTCGAAGTCGAGCGGATGCTCAAAGCCGGCGAGCTTCGCTGCCTGGTCGCCACGTCCTCGCTCGAGCTCGGCATCGACGTCGGCCATGTCGACGTCGTCATCCAGATCGACTCGCCGAAGACCGCTGCGGCCGGCATCCAGCGGATCGGCCGGGCGGGCCACGCCGTCGGCGGCGTCAGCCGCGGCTTCATCCTGGCGCGGAGCCGGAGCGAGCTGCCGGAGGCGGCGGTGCTGTGCCGCGACATTGCGAGCCGAAGCATTGAAGCGATCTCGCTCCCGGAAGCGCCGATCGACGTGCTCTCGCAGCAGATGACCGCGATTGTCGCCGCCGGGGATCTGTCGGTGGACAGCCTGTATGCGCTGGTCGCCGGCAGCGAATGCTATCGCAGCCTGCCGCGTGAACGGCTGGAGGCGGCGCTTAAGGTGCTGGCCGGCTTCTATCCGTTCGCCAGGCCGCTGATCGATTGGGACCGCGGCGCCGGTCTGCTCCGCAAGCGCGCCGGCACTGCGATGGCGGCCATCACCGGGGCCGGCACGATCCCGCAAAGCTCGGCCTATCCGGTTCACCATGCCGACAGCCGCAGCCATCTCGGCGAGCTGGACGAGGAATATATCGCCGAAAGCCGCGTCGGCGACGTGTTCCAGCTCGGCACGTCCTCCTGGATGATCACGGGCATCGAGAACGACCGCGTTTATGTGAAGGAAGCACCGAACCGTTTCAGCGAGATCCCGTTCTGGCGGGCCGAGCCCGGCGGCCGCAGCTACGAGCTCGGCACCAGGCTCGGCGCATTCCTGCGCGAGCTTGCGGACCGGTTCGGGCTGAGCCCGGAAACAGCCGGGCGCGGCGGGGACGGAAGTGGACTTGCCGGTCTCGGGCGGGGCGCGGATCCAGCAGCAAGCTCCGATGGTCCGGCAGCAAGCTCCGGGCATTCGGCGGAGTCCGGCGGCCCGGACTCCCGGCTGCCCGGCGCGGATGCGGAACGCTTCAAGACCCCCGATCTGGCGGCAGTAAACCCGTCCGGCGAGGAGCTGCGGGTGCGCGGGCGCGAGGAAGCCGCCGAAGATTGGCTGGATGCCGAGTACGGGCTCGACCGGCTGGCGGCGTCCGAGCTGATCGGGCTTGCCTCGGCGCAGCACCGGGCGCTCGGGCTGCCGACCGACCGCCGGATCATGATCGAGCATTACCGCGATTTGATGAACCAGACACGCATCATTATTCACAGCGTGTTCGGGCGGCGCATCAACCGGACGTGGCTGCTGGCGATCGAGCGGCAGTTCGAACGGCTGCTCCCATACAAGCCTTACGGCAACGCCAAGGACAACGGCATCGAGCTTGTGCTGCCGGACGGGGATGCCTCCTGGCTGCAGACGCTCTGGCAGGTCACGCCGGAGAGCGCCGAGCCGCTGCTGTCCGAAGCCGCATCCGGCTCCCCGCTGCTCGCGATTGCGTTCCGGCGCATCGCCGAGACGTCGCTCCTGCTGTCGCGCAGCTTCACCCGCACCCCAATGTGGCAGAAGCGGCTGCGGAGCGAAGAGCTGTTGAAGCAGTCGCTTCCGTACGCGGAGCATTTTCCGTATCTTCAGGAGGCGATGCGCGAATGCCTGCACAGCTATTTGGACGCCGGCGGCTTGAAACGGCTGCTGGAGCGGATATCGGGCGGCGAGATCGAAATCGCCGTCCGGGAAACGAACGCCCCGTCGCCGTTTGCCGTCCAGTTTCTGGCCGATTATGCCAATACGCAGCTGTACGAGGGAGACGGGCTCAGCGAGGCGACGCAGCTGCAGCTGCTCGGCGTCAGCAAATCGCTGGCCCGGGAGCTGTTCGGCAGCGAGACGGTCGCCGGCGCGATCGATCCCGCCGCGATGGCCGCGGAAGCGAGCCGCCTGGACACCGGCGGCGGCCGGACTCCGGCATCGCCGGACGAGCTGGCCGCGCTGCTTAAGCGGCGAGGCGATATGAGCGGCGGGGAAATCGCCGCGATCGCAGGCGCGGAGGCCTTGAGCTGGGCCGAGTCGCTCCGGTCCGCCGGGCGTCTCGCCCTGCTCCGTTTCGGGGCCGAGCCGCGATGGATTTGCGCGGACGAAGCGGAGATGTACGCGCGGTTCCCGGCAGCGGAGAGCGCAATCGCCTTCGTGGCGGGGCGATACGCCGAAGGCCGCCTGTCGTTCACCGAGGATGAGCTGCGCGGCCGCTATCCGGACCTCTCGCAGCAGGACGCGGAGCGCGTCGTCGACGTGCTGCTGGCGCAGGACCGGATCGAGCAGGCGCCCTTCGCCGCGCACGAGGGGGAGCGGATCTGGTCGAGCCGCAGCGTCGCCCGGCGGCTGATCCGTCTGTCCATGGAGCAGGCGCGCAAGTTGGCGGAGCCGGTCGATCCCGTGCGGTGGTGCGCGCAGATGTCGATGCTGCAGCATGCGCTGAGCGGCACGCAGCTGGCCGGCATCGACGGACTGCGCGAGGTGATCGCGAAGCTGCAGGGCTTTTTCCTCCCCGCTTCGCACTGGGAGTCGATCGTATTCCCGGCGCGGCTCTCCGGCTACCGAAAGGAGGAGCTGGACCTGCTCTGCGCATCGGGCGAGGTGCTGTGGATCGGCCGCAAGGAAGAGGGCGAGAAGGAGGGCAAAATCGCCTTTTTCCTCACCGACGCGAAGCCGCTCTACACTCCGTACCTGAAGCAGGCCGCCGGCAAAGAAACGAAGCATCCGGAGCTGCTCGCGCTGCTGCGGGAAGGCGGCGCCAGCTTTCTGACGCGGCTCGGCCGGGACACCGGCAGGACGCCATCCGAGCTGCTGCCCGAGCTGTTCGATCTGGTCTGGGAAGGCCATGTCTCGAACGACCAGTTCGCCCCGCTGCGCCTGCAGCTGCTGACCAAAGGCCGCCGGCTCGCCAAAACCGGCTCCGGCCTCGGCCGCTGGTATTGGACGGGCACGCTGGCCGAACCGGACGCGCCCGCCGGACCTACCCGCGGCTCCGCGCAGATCTACGGCGCCGCGCGCGATGGGGCTGCGCCGTACGGCTCGTCGTCCGCCCGCGCTGCAGCGGCCGAAACGCCGCCGCGCGGGGATGGCGAAGCGGCCGAGATCGGCTCCGCAGCGGGCAAAGCAGCCGAAGGTCCGGCTGCGTACGCCACAAACAGGCGCAGGGATGCCGCGCCGGAAGAGCTCGCCGAATCGGCGCTCCATTGGACGCAGCATCTGCTGGACAGCTGCGGCATCGTCTCGAAGGAGCTGGTCGCCGCGGCCTCCCCGTTCGCCTGGGATGAGCTGCTGCCGGTGCTGCGGCAGCTGGAGCACTGGGGCGTCGTCACGCGGGGCATGCTTATCCGCGGGGTGCAGACGCTGCAGTTCGCCAGGCGCGAGCTGCTTGAGCGCGTCCGCCAGCCGCTGCCCGGCCAGGATGCCGACGCCGTCACGGTGCTGTCCGCCGCCGACCCGTCCAATCCGTTCGGCCTGGCTGCCGACTGGCCCGATGCCCCCGGCGCGAGCTTCGCCCGCAAAAGCGGCAGCTACTTGATCCTGCACCGGGGACGCTGGCGCTACTGGATCGAAAACAACGGCCGTAAAATCGTCGAAATCCCCGAGATGCCGGAGCCGCTTCAGGTGAAGGACAGCGACGCGTCGAGCGACCCGGACCCGGCCGAATCAGCCGGGCGGCAGCCGCTTGAGCCCGAGCTGCTGAAGACGGTATTCCGCGCCGTGATGCGGCGTCAGGGCCTCTCCAAAATTAAAATCGAGCGCTGGAACGGCCTCGAAGCGGCCGAATCCGAAGCGGCACCTGCGCTGCGCGCGCTCGGCGCCGAACGCGACAGCCGCGCGCTCGTGCTGTGGACAAGCACGCTGCAGTAAACGCCGTTCCGCCCGCCGCCGCCGGGTCCCGGAACCGGCAAAGAAGCCGTTCGACGCTGGCGCGAAGAACGGCTTCTTTTAATTGCAATCCGAGTTTTAGGCTTGTACCCTTCGCCCCGCAGCTCCGGCTATTCAAAGCTGCGCGGCGCATCGACGGCGCTCCCGCGCACGTTCGCACGCCCCATCATGAGCACGAGCAGCCCGGCCAGAATGGGCAGTACGACGCTCCACTGGAAGATGAAAGCGATCGAGTCGGCCAGCCCGGCGATCATGCTGTGCAGCACGTCCGGCGGAAACGCTTTGCGTACTTCCGGCTGCAGCAGCGCCTGGGGATCGCCGAATTTTTTCGCCGCCGCCGGATCCGGGATGACCTTGGCGATGTTGTCCGTCAGCCGGTTCGTCTGGATGACCCCGAACACCGTCACCCCGAGCGCCGAGCCGATCGTCCGGAAGAAGACGATCATCGACGTGGCTGCGCCTTTATACTGCGGGCTGACGCCGTGCAGCGTCGCAATATTGAACACGACGAACGAGACGCCGATGCCGAGACCGACGAGGATCATATAAACGGTCACGATCCAGCGCGACGTGTCGGCATCGATCGTTCCGAGCAGAAGGAGCGAACCGATCAGCAGCAGCACCGAACCGAGCATGATGTTGCGGAACAGGAATTTGCCGACGAAACGGCCGCCGATCATCGAGCTGGCGACGACGCCGAGCATCATCGGCGTGAGCGTCTGTCCGGACGAGCTGGCGGTTCCGCCGTAAACCCCCTGCACGAAGATCGGGATATACGTTGCGCCGGAGATCAGGATCGCCCCGTAAAGGAAGCTTGACAGCTGGCTTGCGGTAAACACCCGGTTTTTGAACAGCTTCAAGGCGATGATCGGATTGGCCGCCCGGCGCTCCGCGATCACGAACAGCGCGAACAGCACGACAAATGCGGCGAACAGCCCGAGAATTTGCCAGGAGCCCCACGCATACGTCCGCCCGCCCAGCTCGAGCGCGAACATGAGCGAAAGGATCGTTGCGGCCAGCAGGACGACGCCGAGCCAGTCGATGATCTGCTTCACTTTGCTGCTCGATTCTTTATAGGCCAGCGCAATCAGCAGGAACGAAACAATGCCGATCGGCACGTTGATATAGAAAACCCAGCGCCAATTGATATTGTCCGTGAAATACGCGCCCGCCAGCGGGCCGAATACGCTCGACAGGCCGAATACCGCGCCGAACAGGCCGTTCATTTTGCCCCGCTGCTCCGGCGGAAAAATATCGAAAATGACGGCGAAGCAAAGCGGCATGATCGCGCCGCCGCCGATGCCCTGAAGCGCGCGGAACAGAATGAGCTCCGTCATGTTTTGCGCCGTGCCGCACAAGATGGAGCCAAGGAGAAATACGCCGAGCCCCAGCATGAAAAATCGTTTGCGCCCGTACATGTCCGACAGCTTGCCGAAGATCGGCGTCGCCACGACGCTTGCGATCATGTAGGCCGAGAATACCCAGACCAGCTTCGCGTAATCGCCGAATTCGCCGACGATGGTCGGCATGGCCGTCGAGACGATCGTCTGGTCGAGCGCCGCCATGAACAAGCCGAGCAGCAGCCCGGCAACCGTCCCCTTCGTATTGGTGCGTAATCGATCCATTCGTATAAACCTTCCTTCTTGAATTGAAATATAGCGATCCGAGTCGATGCCGATGCGCAGTTCGTAGTGTGCCCCGTTCTTCTCTTCATCTCCCCGCAGTTAATATCATGTGCAATAAAAAGGTCAACCCCTTGACTTTGAGAGTTTATCAGCGAATATGTGTTCTGTCAATCGGTCCGGGCCGTATAAAACGATTACATGAAAACATGACCGATTTTTTTTCGAAAAGGTGCTATATCTCGCGTGCGTCATTCGTCTTACTTCATGAAAGGGGTGAAACGGCCCGTGAGTCAAACGATACCGGAACCTTTCAGACGGTTGTTCGAGCAGCATTATCCGTCCGTCGCCCGAAAAATCCACGCCCTGGTCGGCGACCGGGCCGTCGCGGAGGACTTGGCGCAGGAAACGTTCGTGCGGCTGTACCGCTCGCCCCCTGACGATCCCGGCTCCGTCGGCGCCTGGCTGCACCGGGTAAGCATGCGAATCGCTTACGATTACATGCGGCAGCGGTCGGCGAGGCAGCAGCTGACGGAGCGGGAGCAGGAACGAATGGCGGCGGATGCGCATGCGTCCTACCCTTCCAATGAAGAAATCGCCATTCTGAACTGGGAACGCGACGTCGTCCGGCGCGTGCTGCAAAAGCTGTCCGAGCGGGACCGCATCGCCTTGATGCTCCGCCAGGAAGGCTACAGCTACGAGGAAATTGCCGAGCGGCTCGGGGTGAACGCGAAAATCGTCGGACCGCTGCTGGCGCGGGCCGCCGGACGATTCCGGAAAAAGTACGGTCAGGAGGAGGAGATCGCCGGTGACATCCAATAAACCGAAAGCGGAGGAATGGGATACGGCGCGCGCCTGGAAAACATTCGAAGAGCGCATTCGAAACGAACGTGCGCCGGATGACTGGAGCAAATGGGAAGCGGCAAGCGTTTCCGCACAGCCGCCCGAACAAGACGGCGTGCCATTTTCTATGAAGGAGGAGCAATCGACGATGGATAAAGAGAAGCGGCTGCAGGAAGTGCGGATGTTTAACGAAAACGGCGGACAAGACCCCGGGGTGGCGCTCGCAGGATCTAACGGTCGAGCGGCTTCGCTTCGCGGGAGCGGCAGCGCCGGGCAGACGGGCCGCCTCGTCCGGAGGCTGCGCAAATGGGGAGCCGTCGCGGCGGCGGGCGCCGTGCTCTACGGCCTCCTCGCCACCTCGCTCGGCGACCGGGCGCTGGCCGCGATGATGCAGACGTTCCGCATTCAGCACATGGTCGGCATCGACTTGACGGGCACCGATTTCAGCAGCCTCGCTCAAAAGCTCGACCAGGGCGGCTTGAACGGCCAGACGCTCAACCTTGCCCAATACGGCACCATCTCGCAAACGGGAGGCGGCCCTTCCCGCGACGTGACGCCGGCCGAAGCCGCGAAGCTGCTCGGATTCCCGGTGCCCGGCACTGCGGCGAAGCTGCAGTACAAGCCGGAAACGACGGTGAACCTGAAGCTGAACGTCGACGCGGTCAACCGGATGATCAAGCTGCTCGGCGGGACGGCCCTGCTGCCGAAGGAGGCCGACGGCAAAACGATCACCGTCGACATTCCCGCCGGCGCCTACGGCACGCTGACGTCCGGCAAAGATCAAGGCCAAATGCAGATCGCCAAGTTCGGCACGCCGGAGCTGACAGTCGAGGATGGCCTTGACGCGAATGCGATCCGCAAGGCGGTGCTGGAGCTGCCGGTTTTGCCGGAATCGATCCGCACGAAGCTGGCGGCGATTGCCGACTGGCGCAATACGCTGCCGGTTCCGAACGTACAAGGCGTGACCGAAAACATCTCGCTGGACGGCCGCGACGCCGTTCTGGGGCGTCAGGATCATAAACGCTTCCTGGTCTGGCTGGACGGCGGACAAATTACAATGCTGAGCGGCGATTCGGCCGCGTTCCCGACGGACGACGCGATTATCGCCAAAGCGAAAGAGCTGCTGCCGCAATGACGATGATCGAGACGGACGCGCTCACCAAGACGTATAACGGCCGCGGCGGCTGCCGCAACATCACGCTTCGCGTCCGGGAAGGCTCCGTCTTCGGCCTGCTCGGACCGAACGGCGCGGGCAAAAGCACGTTCGTGAAAATGCTGGCCGGCCTGCACCGGCCGGAAGCCGGCTCGGGCCGCATGCTCGGTTATCCGCTCGGCCGAGCGGAAGGAAGGCGAAAGCTCGGGTATTTGCCCGAGCTGTTCCGCTTTCAGGACTTTCTGACCGCCGCGGAGGTGCTCCGCTTCCATGCCCGTCTTGCCGGCGTTTCCGGGCGCGAGCTGGGTACACAGGAATGGCGGCGGCGGATCGAAGCGAAGCTCGCCGACGTCGGGCTTGCGGACAAGGGCGGACAGCGCGTCGGCCGCTTCTCCAAAGGGATGCAGCAGCGGCTCGGGCTCGCCTGCGCGCTGCTCATGGATCCGCGGCTCGTCATTCTGGACGAGCCGGCTTCGGCGCTCGACCCGGTCGGGCGCTACGAAATTCGGGAGCTGCTGCGGCGGCTCAGCGCGGACGGCGTCACCGTTTTTCTCAATACCCATCTGCTGGAGGACGTGCAGGAGCTGTGCGACGAGGTTGCCTTTCTGTACGAAGGGGAGCTGCTGGCCTGCGGTCCGCTGCGGGAGATGCTGCAGACGGAGGCCAACTGGCGGTTCACGGTCGGCGGCTGGCTGCCCGATTCCCTCGAGCGGCTTGCGGCGGCTTCGCCGCTTCTGCCGGCGCTTCGCGTCACCGAAGCGGATGAAGCCGGCTTCGCGGCCTTGACCACGCACGTCACCGACCGCGAACAAGCCGGTTGGATATGTGCGGAGCTCGTGCACGGCGGACTGACGCTGTACGAATCCGGTCCGGTCGCGGACGATCTGGAAAGCTGGTTTATCCGAAGCGTCAAGCATCAGCAAAGGGGGGCCGAAGCATGAGCGTATATATCGCGTTGACCGGCAAGGAATGGCTGCGCAAGCGGGTGCTGTACGCCGCGGTCGTGCTGACGGCGCTCTTTCTCGGCCTGTACGGCTTCGGCGTCAACGCAGCCGTCTCTTCCTTCCAGGTCAGTGCGGCCGCACGGCTCACCGATCAAATCATTTTGCTTTTTCTCGGCCTTTTCTTTGCCCAGATCATCTCCGCGTTCGTCGTGCTGTTTGCCTGCATGGGAACGGTGTCCGGGGAGCAGGAAAGCGGGGTGCTGCTCGCGATTCTCGCCCGGCCGCAGCCGCGCTGGAAAATTTACGCCGCCAAATGGCTCGGGCACGCCGTTTGGCTCCTGCTTTACACCACCGTGCTGTTCGCGGCGGTAACGGCCATCATCGGGATTTACGGCGGCTTCCCGTTCGAAGCGACGATGGTGCTGAAGGGCTGGGCGTTATTCGAAGCGATTCCGCTGCTCCTCCTTACGGCGACGATGCTCGGATCGGTTTATATGCCGACGCTCGGCAACGGCATCCTTGTCGCCCTGGTTTACGGCTTCGCGATGTTCGGCGGGCTGCTGCAAGGTCTGCCCATAGCCAAGACGCAGTCGGCAATCGAAAAAACCGTGCTGCTGATCTCGATGGTCATGCCGACCGATTCCGTTTTCCACCGGTGCATGTACGAGCTGATCGGCGGCGACAGCCTGCCGATGGCTGCTTCAAACGAGTTCGGTCCGTTCTCGCTCGCGTTTGTGCCGTCGAACGCCTTTTTGCTGTATGCGGCGTGTTACGCGGCACTGCTGCTGCTGCTGGGGTGCCGGGCGTTCGGCCGCAAAGATATATGATACGTTTGCGCGGGGAGCCGATGAACCCGATATCGGCTTCGCGCGCTTTTTTTCACTTTCGTTTGCGCCTTCAGCGCAGGTATACTGAAGAAAAAACAAGCAGCTGCTTGCGAAAGGTGGGCGTCAATCATGGAAGAAAGCATGGACAACTCTGCCGAGCCCGGCCGCCGGGACCGCATGTATTGGCTGGAGACGATCGGGCGGATCGGCAGCCCGGTGCTCGGCAATTTGGCCAGGCGGCGGCTGAAGGAAGCGATGCCGGTCGAAGCGCTGAACCCCGGGCAGCGCAGCTATACCCATCTCGAGGCGCTCGGGCGGCTGCTCTGCGGCATGGCGCCATGGCTCGAGCTGGAAGGGCTGGACGGCCGCGAGGAGGAGCTGCGGCGGCGGGCCGCGGCGCTCGCCCGCGAAGCGATCGATGCCGCGACCGATCCCGCGTCCCCGGATGCCATGAATTTTACGGAGGGCGGGCAGCCGATCGTCGACGCGGCGTTCCTCTCGCTCGCGCTTATCCGGGCTCCCCGGGCGCTCTGGGGCGAGCTGGACGAACGGGTGAAACGAAACGCGGTGCACGCCCTGAAGGCGACCCGCACGCGCAAGCCGGGCTTCAACAACTGGCTGCTGTTTGCCGCCGTGATTGAAACCGCTTTATTTCTCGCCGGGGAACCGGACTGGGACCGGATGCGCATCGATTACGCGCTGCGGCAGCACGAGCAGTGGTACTGCGGCGACGGCACCTACGGCGACGGTCCTCATTACCGCGCCGACTACTACAACAGCTTCGTCATCCAGCCGATGCTGGTCGATCTCGTGCGCGCCATCGGCGGAGAGGAGCCCGATTGGCAGGCGATGGCGGGGCCGGTCATGGAGCGCGCCGTCCGGTATGCGGAAATTCAGGAGCGGATGATCTCCCCCGAGGGCACATTCCCGCCTATCGGCCGCTCGCTTGCCTACCGCTGCGGCGCCTTTCACGCGCTGGCGCAGATCGCGCTGCTCGAGCGGCTGCCGGGCGGGCTCGAGCCGGCCGGCGTCCGCTCGGCGCTGACCGCGGTCATCCGCCGTACGCTGAGCGCGCCGGGCACCTTCGACGCGGAAGGATGGCTGCGGATCGGCTTCTGCGGCAGCCAGCCGGAAATCGGCGAGCGGTACATCTCGACCGGCAGCCTTTATTTGTGCGCCGCCGCTTTTCTGCCGCTCGGGCTCGCGCCCACCAGCCCGTTCTGGCAGGGCGAAGGCTCCTGGACCGCCAAACGGGCCTGGTCCGGCGAGCCGTTCGCGATCGACCACGCCCTGCGGGATCCCCATTAAACCGAAAAGGAGTTGACCGGCATGCCGGATCTTGCCGAGCTTCGGGCCGCGCTGGCGGCGGGCTCGAGACCGCCCCGCGGCTCCGGGGTATTCCCCTTCCTCGGCGCGGAACAAGTCCGACGCGCCTTACAGGACAATGCCGATGCGCAGCCCCTGCTGGCCGGAGCGGCCGCGGCCGCGGAGCGTTATGCGGCCGAGCCCGTGCCGCGGCTCGCGTTTTCGCAGTATCGCCTGTTCGCGACGACGGGCGACCGTCTGCAGTACCAGCAGGTTTATTTCGCCAGGCGGGGCCGCTTGCGGGCGTTCGCCGCCGCCGCTCTGGCGACCGGGGAGAGCCGGTGGACGGAGCCGCTGCAGGACATGATATGGGACATCTGCGACGAATATACCTGGTGCCTGCCGGCGCATCTGTCCAAAGCCGCCGGCTCGCCTCCGCCGCCGCAGACGGTCGACCTGTTCGCCGCCGAAACGACGCAGGCGCTGGCCGAGATCGCGCACCTGCTCGGGGACCGGCTTGACCCGGCCGTGACGGAGCGCGCGCGGGACGAAATCATGCGGCGGGTGCTCCGCCCGATCGAAGAGCGCCCTTTTCCCGCCTTCGGCTGGGAAACCGCCGATCACAACTGGGCCGCGGTATGCGCGGGCAGCGCCGGTATGGCCGCGCTGCTCCTGATGGAGGACCGGGAACGGCTCGTCCGCTTTCTGGAACGGTCGCTGCGCACGATGGACCATTTCCTGTCCGGCTACGGCGAGGACGGCGGCTGCGCGGAAGGCGTCGGTTACTGGGAGTACGGCTTCGGGTATTACGTCTATTTCGCGGACCTGCTGCACGCCTGCACCGGCGGCGCAATCGACCTGCTGGCAGGAGGTAAAATCAAGGCGATCGCCCGCTTTCCCGAAACGGCGCACCTGTCGGAAGGCGTCTTCGCGAACTATTCCGACTCGGCGGAACGGACGAGCCTTCACCCCGGACTGCTCAGCCGGCTGGCGCAGCGGACGGGCCGGAGCGTCACGCTGCCGTTCAAGCTGCCGGACTTTCATGACGACCACTGCTACCGGTGGGCGCCGTTCATCCGCAATCTCGTCTGGACGGACCGTTCCCGCTTTGCGGCGCGCCGCGGCGAAGGGCTGCAGACGCTTCCCGATCTGGCGTGGTTTATCGACCGCAGGGAGCTCGGCGGGTCCGCCGCCGCTTTCTCCGCCAAAGGCGGCCATAACGACGAGCCGCACAATCATAACGATTTGGGCCATTTTCTCATCCATGCCGGCGGGGAGACGATTTTGTCCGACCTCGGTCACGGCCTGTATACGAAAGATTATTTCAGCGACAAGCGGTACACGATTCTGAACAATGCCTCCGCCGGCCACTCCGTTCCGGTTGCCGGCGGCTGCGAGCAGGCCGCGGGCCGCGCGCACCGCGCAGAGGTACTGCATGCCGCCGAGCTGCCGGGCGGATCGGAGCTTCGCCTCGATCTGACCTCCGCCTACCCGAAAGAGGCGCGGCTGACCCGCTTTGTCCGCTCCTTCCGCTGGGATCGGGATGCCGGCGGCGAGGCGTGCCGGCTGGCGCTGGAGGATGCTTACCGCTTCGACGGCGGCCCCGGCGCGTGGGAGGAACGTTTCGTCAGCCGGATCCGCCCCGCTCCGGACGGCGGTTCCGCCATCGTCTGGGAAACGGAACGCGCCCGCCTGACGCTCCGCTTCGACGCCGGCCGGCTCGCGCCGGAAATCGCCGCGGTTCCGCACGCGGGCGCGGACGGCAGGCCGTTTGAAGTCTATTTGACAAAGCTGGCGGTCCGCAAACCCGAGGCGGAGGCGGCTGTGGCCGTATCTTTTGAACTGACGATGAAGGACAAGGAGTAGCGGACGGAATTTCACTCCGCTTTTCGACGATCGCATGTGATATTATAGACGAGCTTATCGGTTTCATTTATCTGATTGGAGAGGAGCAACCCGGATATGTCCATGGAGTGGATTCAGCATTCGGTCATTTTCAGCCTGAAGCACGAGCAGGGCTCGGCGGAGGAGCGGGAATTTCTCGAGGAAGGCCGCCGCACGCTGACGGCCATCCCGGTCGTCAAAAACTTCCGCGTCTTCCGGCAGGTCAGCCCGAAGAACGAATATCATTTCGGCTTCTCGATGGAATTCGCGAATCAGGCGGAGTACGAGGCGTATAACGCCCACCCGAACCACGTCAAGTTCGTGGAGGAACGGTGGAAAACCGAAGTGACGAAGTTTCTGGAAATCGATTACATGCTGTAACCGATCGCCGCGCAGGCTGCGGGAGTGAAGATCGCGCGCGCGTCCGTGAGAGACGCCGAGGCGAATTTTTCGCTTCGCAGCCTTTGCATTTTCCCCAAAGCTTTATTCCCCGAACGATCGTCATATCCTGTACCATACCCGCCGCGAAAAGAAGACGCATGTTTCCCCGCACGTTCGGCGGGTAATACTGGAATATGCTTTTTACGCCGGGCGAAGGTTCAGGTGCCCGAATCCACCAAACCGGCAGGTGCAGGCGATGTTCGAATCCTATTTGTTTCCGATTTCATATGCGTTTCTTGTTTTTCCCGGGGCCGCGCTGCTGTTTACGCTGCCTTTCCTGATCGTGCAGTACCGCCGGCACGGATATATTAACAAGCTCAGAGCCGTTGTCCTGTACTTGTTTTTGCTTTACCTGCTGAACGCGCTGTTCCTGATCGTGCTTCCTTTCCCGGTCTCGCGCCACAATCAGCCGCCCGAGGCTTACGCGCAGTGGATTCCGCTCGATTTTATCCAGGACATTTTGCGGGAGACGAGCGTTGTCCCGAGCCGGCCCTCCACCTATCTCCACCTGTTCCGGGAACGGGCGTTTCTGCAGGCCATGTTCAATATTTGGCTGCTCGTGCCGTTCGGCCTGTTTCTGCGCTATTACTTCCGCGCCGGATGGGTGGCATGCCTGCTGTGCTCGTTTGGGCTCTCGCTGTTCTTCGAGGTGACGCAGGTAACCGGCATCTACGGCTTATTCGATTATCCGTACCGGCTGTTCGACGTCGACGACCTGCTGCTCAATACGTCAGGCGGCATGCTCGGCTTCGTCATCGCCGAATGGCTGTCCGCGCGGCTTCCCCGCATCGACCGGCTGGACGAAAAGGTGGATCTGAAGCGCAAACGCGTCAGCTATACCCGCCGCTCCGTCGCCTTGTTCCTGGACGGAGCGATTTTGCTGCCGGCCATGGGGCTGTCGGGCGTATTCCTGCACGTCTCGTCCTATTTTGTATGGGCGGCGTTTTATTTCATCGTCCTCCCTTACGCAACCGGCGGCCGAACCTTCGGCAAGTGGGCGGTCCGCATCCGCATCGCAGGCAGGGAAGGCCGGCCTTCTCTGCGCGAGCTGGCAATCCGCGGCGGGCTTCTCTACCTGTTCCTCGGCGGCATCCAGATCGTCTTCGCCGATCCGGACTTTCGCTCGCTTCCGCCGATCCTGACGCTCCCTTACGCCATCTTCCTGTTTGCCGTCGACGCTTGGTTTGCCGTGCATTTGCTGACCCGGCTGTTCAACCGGAACAAAAAGCTCTTTTACGAGGAGAAAAGCGGCACCTCCCACACCATTACTTGACCGGTTATAGAGCTCCGGGCCTTCACTTTCCCATTCCTTCCGGAATTATATCCCGCCGTTCACCCCCTGTCTCAGACCGACAGCCAACGGGATGTCCGGCAGATCGGGCAGGAGGATTGGTTAAGCGGAAATTCACTGACACCCCGTTGTCACCGGTATCGGTTATCCTATAGTCGGATCGTAAGACGGCCCCTTGTATAAGGCCCGGGAGACGGCATCCGGCGGAGGTTCGACCCGGCGGGGCGGATTACGAAATCTTTAGGAAGGACCCGGTTGACATTAACCGGCAAAGCAAGTATCGTGCACATTATTAGGGGAACAATTCGAGGGGAACGAACATGCGAGGAAAGGAAAACGTACGATGAGCAAACCGCAAAATAAAACCGGAGTCGTCGTGGCAGGGCTGCTGCTCGCCATTCTGATGGCCTCGATGGACAACACGATCGTTGCGACCGCCATGGGTACGATCGTAGGCGAACTCGGGGGGCTGGACAAATTCGTCTGGGTGACCTCCGCTTATATGGTCGCCGAAATGGCCGGCATGCCGATTTTCGGCAAGCTGTCCGATATGTACGGCCGCAAACGGTTTTTCGTCTTCGGCGCGCTGATGTTTATGCTCGGGTCCGTCCTGTGCGGCACCGCTCATTCCATCGTCGAGCTGAGCATTTACCGCGCCGTTCAGGGCATCGGCGGCGGCGCGCTGGTGCCGATCGCGTTTACGATCATGTTCGACGCCGTGCCTGTGGAGCAGCGCGGCAAGCTCGGCGGCCTGTTCGGCGCCGTCTTCGGCATGTCGAGCATATTCGGGCCGCTGCTCGGAGCGTATATTACCGATTACATCCGGTGGGAATGGATTTTCTACATCAACCTGCCGCTCGGCCTGATCGCCTTCGTCATGATCGCCTTCTTCTACAAGGAGTCGCCGGTCCATTCGGCGCAGCGCATCGACTGGTGGGGCGCGTTCACCCTGATCGGGGCGATCGTCTGCCTGATGTTCGCGCTCGAGCTGGGCGGCAAGCAGTTTGCGTGGGATTCCGCGCAAATCCTGGGGCTGTTCGCAGGCTTCGCCGCGCTCGCCGTCCTGTTCCTGTTCGCCGAGACGCGGGCTGAAGAGCCGATCATTTCGTTCGGCATGTTCAAGGGGCGCCTGTACGCGTCCAGCAACGTCATCGCCATGCTGAGCGGCGCGGCATTCATTACCGCGTCCGTGTACATCCCGATTTTCATTCAAGGCGTCCTCGGCGGAACGGCGACGAATTCCGGCCTCGTGCTGCTGCCGATGATGCTGGGCTCCGTCGTGACGGCGACGATGGGCGGCTTCCTGATGAACAAAATGCCGTACCGGTCGATCATGATTCCGACGCTGGCCGTTCTCGTAATCGGGATCGTGCTGCTGGCGACCCTAACATCCGGCTCGACCCGCCTGGCCGTTACCGTCTATATGGTTCTCGTCGGCCTTGGCATCGGCGCCTCGTTCTCGGTGCTGAGCAACGCCGCGATTCATTCATTCCCGCCGCGGCGGCGCGGAGCGGCCAGCTCGACGCTGAACTTTCTGCGCTCGCTCGGGATGACGCTCGGCATTACGATTTTCGGCATCATTCAAAGCCACGCGCTGACGCGCAACCTGACGAACGCGTTTACCGGCGCAGGCGGGGGAGGCGCAGGAGGAGGCGGGGGGCAGACGGCCGCACCTCCGCAGGGCATCGATTTCAGCGATCCGCATGCGCTGCTGGAACCGGCGACCCGGTCCCATATTCCGGCACCGGTGCTGGACAAAATCACGGAAGGACTGGCCTCGTCCATCGCCTTCACCTTCGCGCTCAGCCTCATTCCGGGCGTGCTGGCGCTCGCCGCATCCTTCTTCATGAGCAAGGAGAAGCTGGACCCGGCTGCCGAAGCGGAAGCATACGCCGCATCGCATTAACCGCCGGAATTGCAAAAACAAGCCTGCATCGCCATCTTCACTACGGCGTTGCAGGCTTGTTTTCATGACCGCTTGGGCGGCGTCTTACTTTTTCCTGCTGTTGCGCATCGCAGCCAGCAGCCTTATGCTTCCCCTCGAGCCGTCCGTGAAGCTCCAATACTCGGGGGATTCCCTCGGATAAAGCGCAATTTTCCCCTCCGCGTCGAAATGAAGGCCCCAGCCGTACTTCTTGGGCAGCATCGACGCCCGCAGGCAGGGCTGCGGCTTCCGATAAAACGCCTCCCGGATCTGCTCCCCGCGAGCCGAGAGCTCCTCCTCCGGCACCTCCTTGTGCCGGAGATAGACCTCGTACAGAAGCTCCTCCTGCGTAAACGTGTAAGGGCGGCCGGCCAGCAGCTCGTATTCGATGCCCGGCTTCGTTTTTCCGCTCTTCCTGTCGGACGGCACCGTGCCGAACTCGGCCGGACAATCCTCGGAAACGGTAATGAACGTGTTGTAGTAGTTCCACTCCATCAACGGTCCCTCCATGAAACGGGTTTCTACCGTTTATTATAACCCTTTTCCCCTGTCAGAAACGGTCAGGAAAGTCAGTGATGAAGCTGCTGCATTTCGGCGAGCGCCGTTCCGGGCAGACCTCGGCGTCCGCGTGCACGAGAAATGAGACCCATCAATGCGAGCAGCAGCAGCGCGCAGGCGGCGAATCCCCAGATGGCATAGACGGCATTGAAACGGTCCAGCATCCAGCCCGTTATTTTCGGGAGCAGCGCGCCGCCGACCCCGCCGCAGGCAATCATCAGGCTGGTCGTCCGGTCGATCCGGTCCGGGAACGCCTCGTTCATATACAGCAGGCCCATGGCAAATATGCCGGCCATCGACAAGCCGGTAAACATAATCGTACCGGTTGCCCCGGCCTCGCCGTTCATCAGCGTCAGCAGGACGAAGCCCGCGGCCGAGCAAGCGCAGCAGACCGTCAGGAAATTCCGGTAACCGGTGCGCCTCGTCACCCGTCCGATAAACAGGCGGCCAAACGACATGGCCGCCCAGAACAGGCTGAGGCTGACCGTCGCCTCCGTCTCGCTCATGGCCGCCGTCCGCCCCAAAATAGCGGGCAAATAATTGCCGAAGCTCATCTCGACGCCGACATAGACGGCGAAGAACAGCGCGCCGAGCAGCAGCAGCGGCGCGTCCGCCCGCTTATAGCCTGCGGCCGGTGCCCGGGCGCCGGCCGAGCCTTGCTTCGCGGGCTGCCGCCTCAAGTGCGGCCCCGCCTGGCCGAGCGGCATAAACAGCCACAGCAGCAGCACGATGCCGGCAACCGAGGCGACGATGCCGAAGGTCCACCGCCAATACCCCAGCGCGATCAGCCAAGCCGCCGCGGCGGGAAGCGCCAGCGCCCCGACTCCGAAAAACACTTCAAGCAGGCTCATCGCGGTTGCCTTGCGCTCCTCGATCAGCTCGATGATCAGCGCGCCGATGCACGCTTCGCCCATTCCGAAGCCGAAGCCCGCCAGCAGCGCCAGCATGAGCATGAGCCCCCAAGCCGGCTCGAACGCATAGCCGATTTCGGCGGCTGCGAAGCTGATCAGCGACAGCCGGACCGCATTGCGGCGCCCCAATTTGCGAGCCAGCCAAGGCGCGAGCAGCACCCCGGCCAGAAATCCGAGGAACTGGTTCGTGATCAGCTGGCCTCCCCCGGCATAATCCAAACGATATTTCAACACCAGCTGCTCCATGACCGAGCCGACGGCGACGTGGCCGAGCCCGATGACCAGGTAGGACAGGCAGCCGAGGATAACCAGTTTTCGCATGTAACGACGCTCCTCTCAGCCCCCCATTATAACACGGCGCCGCGCGAAAAGGTCAATTTGGTTTTCAGTCGTCCGGCAGAAAAAAGGGCACGAATAACCCCTTGACTCGACCGACAGCCAGCGCATATAGTAAAACCGGGAACAGTTGTGAGTAATCACTCGCTTTTTTTATAAAGGGAGGGGAAAAGAATGGCCCATTTTCACCCGGTCTGCATTGAAGCCGCGAATGTTACCCGCCAATTCGACGGCCGCGCCGTTGTCCGCGACATCAGCCTGACGATCGGCAAAAACGAAATTTTCGGCCTGCTCGGCCCGTCCGGCGCCGGCAAAACGACGCTCGTCAAAATGATCGCCGGCATCGACGAAGCGACCGGCGGGCGGATCGACGTGCTCGGCATCCGGATGCCGAAGCTGGACGCGATGACCCGGATCGGTTATATGGCCCAGTCCGACGCGCTGTATACGGAGCTGACGGCCAAAGAAAATCTCGAGTTTTTCGGCTCCCTGTTTGGCCTTCGCGGCGCCGGGCTGACCCGGCGGATATCGGAAGCGATGGAGCTCGTCAACCTGGGGCCCGATTTGAAGCGTACCGTCAGCTCGTATTCGGGCGGCATGAAACGGCGGCTGTCGCTTGCCATCGCACTGCTTCACGAACCGGAAGTGCTCATCCTCGACGAGCCGACCGTCGGCATCGATCCCGTACTGCGCAAATCGATTTGGGAGGAGCTGGAGGCGCTGAGCCGGAAAGGCACGACCATTCTGGTCACGACCCACGTCATGGATGAAGCCGGCAAAAATGCCACCGGCTCGGCATGATCCGGGACGGCCTCCTCATCGCCGTCGGTACGCCGGATGAGCTGAAGGAGAAAACCGGCAGCGCCAGCATTGAAGAAGCCTTCCTGTATTATGGAGGTGTGCGCTCATGAGAATTCGGGCATTGATCGTCCGCATCATCCGTCAGTTCATGCACGACAAACGAACGCTCGCCCTGTTGATCGTCGCCCCGATCCTGGTCCTGACGCTGATGTACCTGGTATTCAACGGCGATACGTACCGGCCGAAAATCGGCGCGGTTCAGCTTCCGGTGGCGGCCGGGCAAGCGTTAGGCAAAAACGGCGCTGACGTAACCGTCTACGGCAGCCTAAGCGAAGCGGAAAAAGCGCTGAGGGGCAGGGACATCGACGCGATCGTCCGGCTTGACGGAGGCGCTCCCCGCGTAGAGCTGGAGGGCAGCGACCCGTCCAAAAACCGCGCCGTCATGCTGCTGATCCGGCAGGCGGCGCAGGGGCAGGCCGCCGCCTTGGATCCGTCCGCCGCGCAGAAGGCGCCGGCCTTCGATTATTTGTACGGCGGGCCGGATATGACCTTCTTCGACAGCTCCGCTCCGGTGCTGATCGGCTTGTTCGCGTTTTTCTTCGTATTCCTGATCGCCGGGGTTTCGTTCCTGAAGGAGCGGACGAGCGGAACGCTGGAGCGCCTGCTGGCTACTCCGCTGCGCCGCTGGGAAATCGTCGCCGGTTACACGGGCGGCTTCGGCGTCTTCACCAGCCTGCAGGCGGCGCTTATCGCCGGTTATACGATCGGCGTGCTGGGCAGCCTGATGACCGGCTCCTTCGGGTACGTGCTGCTGATTATGCTGCTGCTGTCCTTGACCGCGCTCAGCATCGGCACTTTTCTGTCCGCCTTTGCGAATACCGAATTTCAGATGATCCAGTTCATTCCGGTCGTCATCGTGCCGCAGGTGTTTTTCTCGGGCCTATTCAATTTGGACAGCATCTCGCCCTGGCTCCGCTGGCTTTCGTACGTTACGCCGCTGAAATACGGCGCCGACGCGCTGCGCAGCGTCATGATCCGCGGCGAAGGCTGGAGCTCCATCGCGGCCGACGTCTATTTCCTGCTGGCGCTTTCCCTTGTCTTCATAGCCGCGAACGTGCTTGCGCTGCGGAAGCACCGCCGATTATAAAGGCTTCCTCTTTCTTTGGCGGCGAATGCGAAGCAAGCTGCTGCCCATCGGCTTGGGAAAGAAAGTCCAAAAACCGCCCCTTCGGCCCGAAAATCAAAAAAACCGGCATCCCCCTTCGAAAGGAGATGCCGGCTTTCCGGCTGCCGATGCGCCAGGGGCAGTCCCTGCCTGCGCAAAGCGGCGTAAACGTTCAGCCCGTCGGCCCAACCGACTCGCCTCGAACAAGCGAGACGTAAATCCGCTCATGTTCGACTTCATCTCCGCGAATCAGCTTAAGCAGCTGCTCGGAAGCGAGCACGCCCCATTTTCGCTTGGAATAGTCGATCGTCGCCAGCCGCGGCTGCGTGTAGTGGGACACCTCGATGTTGTCGAAGCCGATAATATGAATGTCTTTGCCGACCCTGATTTTCGTGGTGGACAAATAGTCGTACATCCCGATCGCCATCTCGTCATTCAGGCAGAAGACGGCGGCCGGACCCGTATATTCCTTGACGATCTGCAGGCCGGCAAGCGCTCCGGCCGATTTGTTGAAATCGCCCTCAATCTCGATATATTCGATGCCCGGCGTGCGGTCAATCGTCTGCTTGACGGCCTGCATCCGCTGCCGGGAATCGAACGAGCCCTTCGGCCCGGTCACTACATACAGCTTACGGTGACCCATCTCGATCAAATACTCCGCTGCCAGCGTCGCGCCGGCCTTGTTGTCGAGCAGCACCTGATTGATGTTCGGATGGCTGAGCTCCCGGTCGAGGACGACCAGTTTATGGCCGAGATCGGCATACTTTAGCAGCTCTTCGCTGGAAAAAGTCTCGTCGAGCACGATCGCCCCGTCGATGAACCGCTGCGGCAGCAGCCGATGAGCCTGCTGGCCGCTGCAGATAACCAGGTCGTAGCCGCTCCGGTTGACGCCCTCCTTCATCCCCTGAAGCAGGTCGCCGTAGAACGACCCGCTGAAATCGGTCAGGAACGCCCCGATAATTTTCGTCTCCCGCTTCTTCAAATGCCGTGCGTTCGCGTTCGGAACGTAATTTAATTCCTTGGCGACGGCCAGTATTTTAGCTGCGGTTTCTTCGGTTACTTTCGGGCTTCCGTTGAGCGCGTAAGAGACCGTCGAGATGGCAACGCCCGCTTGTTTCGCAATATCTTTTATACTGACCACGGCATTCGATCCTGCCTTTCCGCTTTAACATAATTTCCTATTACTATATCATAAGTGAACGGCCGTATACGAAAATGCCGGCCCGGTCAAGACCTCCATTACATGTAGATCTCGATCGTGCTGCGTCCATGGCCGAGTGCCGCCTCCAGCCGGTCTTTGGCGATCCGGAGACCGCCGGTACGGTAACGGTTCGGCGCGTCCTCGGCCGGAAGCTCCTCTCCGTTCACCGTAACGCGGCGGTCAACGTTCCGGCCGCTCAGATGATAGACGAATTCGACCGGACGGTCCATCACCCGGAACTCGAAGCGCAGGCCGTTTAAGCGGGCCGGCAGCACCGGGTCGATGACCAGGTCGCCGCCTTCCTGACGAATCCCGAGACAGTTCGAGATCAGCTGGTTCATGTAAATGCCGGGGCCGCTGGAATAGACCCGCCAGCCGCCCTTGACCGGCACGCCGCCCGTTTTCAGCTCCCCGAACCGCTTCTGCGCTTCGTAACGGTCGCTGAATTTGCCGTCCGAGCTGCTGAAATACGCGTTGCTCTGCCGCAGCTCGGCATTCGGCACGACATCCCGCAGCCCGACCGGATTAATGACCTGCAGCGCCTGCCACGCCTCCTCCGCATGACCCAGCTTGGCCATCGCTTCGACGAAGCGGATATGGGCGTGCACGTACTGCAGCCCGATTTCCCGGCCGAAATTGGCCGCCTGCTCCGCACGCTTGAAATGCGTGCTGACGCCGCCGGCGTAATTCGCCGGACGATTCATAAGCCGGACGCCGTCCGGGAAAAACAGCTGCTCCTTGATCAGCCGGTAATGCGCATCCGCCTGCTCCTTCGTCAGCAGCTCGCCGATCATGCTGCGCGTCATCGGCAGCAGCCGGTAGCGGATGCCCGTCTTCGTATCGTGCGGATGAAGCATCGGCTCCGCCTTCCCGGGTTCTTCCATATACAGGAATCCCGGAATGATCTCCGTCTCCAGCATATACCGGCCGAAATCCGCCTCGATGCCGGATGCCATCCGCCGCAGCTCTCCCGCCATCGCGGCGTCGTGCTCCCCGAGCGCCCCTGCCAGCCGTTTGAACGTCTGGAACGTCAAGGCGACCGTCCAGCTGCTCACCATAAACTGCTTCATCTGCGCGTTCGCCGGCTGCAGCGTATCGTCCCAGTCGCCGTCACCGTATGCCGACAGAAAGGTGCCTTGCACGAAATTGGCCTTGATCGCCGCGAGCTGTTTGCGCACGTGCTCCAGCAGTGCCGGCCGCGCCGGGGTAAACTCGCCCTTGTGCCGATCCATATACGGCACCGGCTCCCGCAAAACGCCAAAATCCTTCGTCGCGTACAGGTAATCGCCCAGCGCCTTAAGCGGCCAGACGATAATGTCCCCGTGGCTCTCCTCCTGCTGAATGTTGGAGTACCGGTCGAACATGAACCACTGCGGCCAATTCCCGGTGTCCTCAAACTGATGGGCGTATACGGTCAGCAGCACTTCGCGCACCGTCTCGTATTTCCGGGTCGCCATAAAATATTCGGCAGGCCCCTGGCAGACGTCGCGCGTCCCCCAGGCCGCCCCGCCGTACTGCTCGAGTCCGTGCGGCACGGAGAAATGGACAAGCATGTTGTGGGTATACCACCAGGCGAGCGCGTTAACCTGATTCAGACGGCCGCCGTCTTCCCCTCCCTCCCCGGGGGGAAGCGAGAGCCGGAAGCCGTTCATGACGGTCTGAAAATAGTGCCGGTACCGTTCGATTTCCTCCTCCGGCTTGAGGTTCTCGAAAGGCAGCTCCTGCCCGTACAGCAGGCCCTGGACGGTCAGACTCCAGGAAGCGCTCGCCCCGAGCTCGAGCACGACCAGCGACGCTTCGCCCGGCTCCGCGCCTTCCGCGAGCATCGACTCGCCGCCGACGTTCAGCTCGGCGCCTTCGATGCGCATCCGGTAGCGCAAATCCGGATAGTACGAGGCGCTGAGCGAGCTGCCGTCCGCCCGGAACGTGAGTGTGCCGCCCTCCCGCTCTATATGAAACGGCGCGTCGTATTCGTTGTTCCCCATCGTCACCTGGTTAGTGACGAGATAACGGCGCGCCCTGCCGGTTTCCGAAGCGACGCGCAGATGAACCTCCGGCGTGTCGACCGCCGTGAAGACCAGGACGGTGATCGTATCGCCCGGCATTTTGTACACCCATTTCGCATAATTGAATCCCATCTCGAACAACGAGGGCATCGCCAGCAGCCGGAAGCCTTCGTCCGTTTCAACGTAAATGCGCTGTCCGGACGTCTTCATCGCATTCAGGGCGCTGCGGGCGTTCGACAGCATTTTATTGAACGACGTATTGCCGACGACCAGCTGGGAATTGAAAATACCGTACATGTACGCCGTCGTCGTCAGCACATGCTCGTTCATCCGGTCGTTGCGGCCGGTCATCAAAATATGCCCGTGCGGGCGCTCGACCAGCAGCTCCTTGCGTTTCAGCACGACATGCTCGTGAGCGGGCGTGAAGAAGGAAAGCAACGTCTCCCCTTCCCGTTCCTCCTGCAGACGAACCGGATACAGGCGCTCGATCTCCTCGGGCGTCATATCCAGCGTTTGCAGCGGCCTGCCGGCAGAGCTCGTCAGCACCGTCCTTCGGACCGTCCGCTCTTCGCCCGGCTGCCGGGCTTCCGCCCGTTTCCGCGCCTCGGCCAGCTCTTCCGCAAACTCCAGCTCCGTAACGGCTGAAGGATGGTTTTCCTTATACAGCCCGTAGAATACGGCCCGGGCTTCCCCGTCCAGACGAATTCGCCCGCTCTGCAGCGCGGTGTAGGCAAACTCGTATTGGTAAACGCCGTTTGCCAGCTTCTCGCTCGTCAGCCGCTCCGGCGTATTCGTCTCTTTATAAGAAAGTCCGAAAAACTGAAAGCCGTCCGTCGAGTATCCCGCGGCGCCGGTCAGCGCGCCCTGCTGCAAATAAGGGAATTTGCCGCCCTGCTGCGGCTGATTTTGACGGGAGCAGACGACATAACCGCGGTTCTCGTCTTCAAAGACGGTATGGCCGATATATTGCGACAGGTAAGCTTCGTTGGAACGCACCGCGCCCTTGTCCGCAATGCCGATATCCTGGCCGTAAATCAGGTCCACCTCGGCTTCGCGCCCGTGCAGCCGGACATCCCAAAACCAGATGCCGCCGCCCGCAAGGCGCAGCGTCACCCGGTAGCGGATTCCCCAAACCTCGCCCTCCCAGGCGAGCGACGTCTCCGAATGCGACAGGCGGCTGGCCGAGCGGACGCCGAGCAGCGGCACGGCTTCGATGCCGGATGGCAGAAACCGCCGAAGATAAATATTGTTCAGCGACCCGTCGACAGGGTTGCCGAGCAGCTGATTGATCAGCGTCTCCCCGCAGGTAACGGCGTACAGATCGCCGCTGTTCAAGAAGGCGAACCGCAGTGCTCCTTCGCCCAGCTGCAAAGTCGAACCGGTTTTCTCTATCATGCAGATGTCACCTTCTTGTCTGATTGGATTCAATGGAACGCAAAAAGGGATTGGCTTTTTTCGCATTTTTTTTAAAGGCATTATTTGGTTCGAAACGTTTCAATTTTGGGTCGAATTGATTGTAATATAAGTTAAAAGCGTACGTCAATGAAAATCGAAACGTTTCGATTGACATAAAAAAAGGTGTTGAATACGATTTCAGTTTATTTTATAATGGCTTTCGAAACGTTTCGACGATGTGGCTTCGCATAAATCGGCATTTTTCTCAAATGATAAGCAAAAACGGGGAGGAAAAAGGTATGTTTGGAAAAAGAAAGACCATGGCGGCAGGGCTGGCCGGCTCCATGCTGCTTGCGGGAATGCTCGCGGGCTGCGGCGCATCGTCGTCGAACGGCGGGAACGGCGGCGGCGAAGCTGCCGGAGGAGGAAACGCAAACGGCGGCGGCAAGAAGGTCACGCTGAACGTTTGGGGCATGGGCGACGAGGCGAAATCGCTTCCTGCCATGGCGAAAAAGTTCGAAGAGCAGAATCCCAATATCGACGTGAAAATTCAGGCGATTCCGTGGAGCAGCGCCCACGATAAACTGCTGACGGCGGTCGCTTCCAAGAAGGGACCCGACGTCTTGCAGATGGGCACGACCTGGATGCCGGAATTCGGCGCGGCAGGCGCGCTGATGGATTTGACCCCTTATATCGATCAGTATCCGGACCTGAAGGACGACAACTTCTTCCCCGGTTCTCTCGAAACGACGAAGCTTGACGGTAAAATTCTCGGCGTCCCGTGGTACATCGATACGCGCGTCCTGTATTACCGCACCGACCTGCTGGCATCCGTCGGCTACAAGGAAGCGCCGAAAACGTGGGACGAGCTGAGTGACGCGGCGCAGAAGCTGGCGAAGCGCGGCAAAGGCAAATACGGCATCAGCATCGACGCGAAGGAGCAGACGCTGTCCTTCATGTTCGCCCGTCAGAACGGCGCGAAGCTGCTGGACGATCAGGGCAAGCCGCAGTTCAACGATCCGAAGTTCGTCGAAGCGGTCAAATACTTGAATTCGTTCTACCAGAACGGTTCGGCTCCGAAAGAGGATCTGGGACTCGACCCGGTACAGGCGTTTAAAGGCGACGCCATCATCCCGATGTTCATCTCCGGCCCGTGGATGGTCAAGCCGATTACCGAGCAGGCGCCCGAGCTGAACGGCAAATGGGCGACCGCGGTGCTGCCGAAGAAAGAGAACAACATCTCCAACCTGGGCGGCTCCAACTGGTCGGTCTTCCAATACACGGAGCAGAAGGACGCCGCGCTGAAATTTATCGATTTCATGAGCAAGCCGGACATGCAAATCGAATGGATGAAGCTGGCCGACGCCATGCCGGCCGCCAAAGCCGCGTGGGACGACCCGGCCCTGAAGAGCAACCCGTACCTCAGCGTCTTCGGCCAGCAAATGAACGACGCCGAGCCGATGCCGCTCATCAAGCAGTGGGAGGAAATCGCGCAGAGCTATCTCAGCACCTTCGAGAAAATTTACCGCGGCGGCGAGGACGTGCAGAAAGCGCTAGACGATTTCAACAAGAAAGCGGAAGAAACGCTCAGCAAATAACGTTGTAGGCCGCGGGACGGCCGCCCGGCAGCAGGCTGCCGGGCGGTCTCCCGTTTACCTTTGGCGGGAGGTGACAGATTCATGAAAGGCGCGACCAACAGCAAAGCCGCCTACTTTTTTATCGGGCCGACGCTTTTGCTGCTCGCCGTTTTTTCGCTCGTTCCGATCGCAATTGCGCTCGTGATCAGCTTTACCAATATGGACCTGACGGGGCTCGCGGATTATTCGGCGATCCGTTTCGTCGGCTTTCGCAATTATATCGACGTCGTCGCCGACCCGATATTCGTTAAATCGATCCTGAACACGCTGTTTTACGTGGTGATCGGCGTTCCGCTCGTCATCGCGGTCTCGCTCGCCGTCGCGCTGCTGATCAATTTCGGCAAAAACCGGCTGTTCGAGGTGTTCCGCGTCCTGTATTATATGCCTTCCGTGACGAACGTCGTAGCGGTCGCGGTTGTTTGGGGCTACCTGTATAACCCGAGTATCGGCCTGTTCAATTTCCTGCTCGGCAAGCTGCATCTGGCCGGCGTTCCGTGGCTGACGGACCCCGTCATGGCCAAAATTTCGCTGATCATTCTCGCGCTGTGGCGAGGTATCGGACTCAACATGATCATCTTTATCGCGGCGATCCAGGGCATCCCGAAATCGTACTACGAAGCCGCCCAGCTGGACGGCGCGAACCGATGGCAGCAGCTGTTCCGGATTACGCTGCCGATGCTGCGGTTCGCGATTTTCTTCGTGTCGATCACGACGACGATCGGCTGGCTGCAGTTTTTCGAGGAGCCGTTCATCATGACGAACGGCGGTCCGCTGGACAGCACGACCTCGGTCTCGCTGTTCATCTATCGCAACGGCTTCCAGCTGAGCCATTTCGGCTATGCCGCCGCAGGCTCGTTCGTGCTGTTTGCCGCCATCATTGTCGTAACGCTCGTCCAATTCCGGCTGCAGCGCAAAGATACCGACTTTTGATCCTGACCTGAAACGAGGTGATCGTGGTGAGTTCGAATACGCTGCGCACGGCGCAGGCGAAGAGGGGCGGCGGCGAAACGACGCTGACCTGGGTCGTCGCCATCATCCTGACGATCGGGGGCCTGCTCGTCGTGCTGCCGTTCGTGTGGATGATTTTCTCGGCGTTCAAGACCGAAGGCGAGGTCATGCAAATTCCGCCGACCCTGTTCCCGAAGACGTTCACCCTGGACAATATCCGCAACCTGTTCGCCAATATGAATTTCACCGTTTATTTGCGAAACACGCTGATCGTCGTCCTCTGCTCCTTCGCCGGGCTGTTCCTGAATGCGATGGCGGGGTTCGGCTTCGCCAAATACCGGTTTAAGGGCAAAGACAACCTGTTCCTGATGGTGCTGGCGACGATGATGATTCCCAGTCAGGTGACGATGATCCCGGTCTATCTGATCCTGAACTACATGCACCTGACGAACACGATGACCGGCATCGTGCTGCCCGGTCTCGTCGGCGCGTTCGGCATTTTTCTGTTCCGCCAGTTCATGTCCACCATTCCGGACGAGCTGCTGGAAGCCACGCGGCTCGACGGCGCCAGCGAATGGCGGGTGTTCCTGCAGATTATTCTCCCGATCTCGAAGCCGATTTTGGCGGTGCAGGCGATCCTGACCTTCATCGCCGGCTGGAACAGCTTCCTGTGGCCGCTGATCGTCGCCAATGACGAGGGTCTATACACGCTCTCCGTCGGCCTCTCGCTGCTCAAAGGGCAGTACAGCGGCAACTACGCCCTGCAGATGGCCGGCTCCGCATTTATGGTCGTGCCGATCATTATTATTTTCGTGTTCTTCCAGAGGCACATTATCGAGAACTATTCGATTTCCGGCATGAAATAAATTCATCCTGCATTTAAAGCCCCGGGCCGAAAGCGGTCCGGGGCTTTGCGTCATTCCATCGCGGCAGGGGCGGAATGGCCGGCATCGAAATAATTCAGGCTCATCGCCTCCCGCACCTCGCGCATCGTTTCCCGCGCGATCTCTCGCGCGCGCCGCGTCCCGTCCATCAGAATGTCGTCGACATCGGCGAGCCGGCCGGCGTATCGGGACCGGCGCTCCCGCATCGGCTCCAGAAGCCGCTCCAAAATCGCCGTGAGCCGCTCCTTACAGGCCGTGCAGCCGATCGCCGCGCTCTCGCACCCTTCACGGATTTCCGCGGTGCCATCCGGGTGAAAAGCGCGATGATAGGCATAAATCGGGCATCGTTCCGGATGGCCGGGATCGCTTCGGCGGACGCGCGCGGGGTCCGTCGTCGCCTTTCGGATCGTTAGCGCCAGTTCTTCTTTACTGGAATCGAGCGCGATCGCGTTTCCCAGGCTTTTGCTCATCTTTGCGCTGCCGTCCGTGCCGACGAGCCGCGGCATGTCGCTGATCAGCGGCTTCGGCTCGACGAGCACCGGCTTATACAGCTCGTTAAAGCGCCGGACGATTTTCCGGGCCAGCTCGAGATGCGGCAGCTGATCGTCGCCGACCGGGACGATCGACGCTTTGCAGAACGTGATATCCGCCGCCTGGCTGACGGGATAGCCGAGGAACCCGTAATACATCTCGTCCAGGCCGCCCTGTTTCGACTCCGCTTTAACCGTTGGATTATGGCGCAGCACGTTGACGGTGACGAACATCGAATAGAACACCGTCAATTCCGCGATCTCCGGAACCATCGACTGGACGAAAATCGTCGCCCGCTCCGGATCGATCCCTGCGGCTAAATAGTCCAGCGCCACCTCGCTCAAGTGGCGGCGGATCACCTCCGGCCGTTCAAAATGCGTCGTCAGCGCCTGTACGTCCGCCAACAGAATAAACGTCTCGTATTTTTCCTGCAGCGCAACGCGATTTTTCAAACTGCCGGCGTAATGGCCAAGGTGAAGCTTGCCGGTCACCCGGTCTCCGGTCAAAACCCGTTCCGTCATGATTGAACATCCTCCTTGTTATGGCGGCTGGCCTCCGCTTCCGGAAACCGCCTGTTGAAATTCCATTTTCGTTCCGATACGTAATCCGATGCCGCCGCCACCAGCCATCCTCCATGGCCATCACCCCCTTTAACATGCAAAAAAGCCCCGTCCGAATAAGGACGAAGCTTTGCGATCGCGGTGCCACCTTAATTGACCGTTCCCTTGAGCAGCCTGTGCCGGGTTCGGTCATCTCTTGACGGTACGGAGACAGCCAAACGCGCAGATCTCGATACCGCTCCCTTGATAACGGCGGGACTCCCGGCTTTCCCTACTGACCCAACTGGGCGGTTCGGAAAAGCGACTCCAAAGGCCATTCGGCATGACGCCGGACACCGGTTCGCAGCAACCACCGGCTCTCTGCACGTCCTTCGCGCATGCCTACTTACCCTTTATCTGCGTCGTTCGGATATATGAAGCATCTTACATCAAACGATTCGGCGGGTCAATCGGCAAAGGAACATAATTGCCGCTGGTTCGGCCGGGGAAACGGGCTTATAATGAGTCCAAAAGGCATTTCCACGGGGAGTGAAACGATGCGCCCGAAAGCGATTCTGCTCGACATGGACGATACGATTATTTCCTACGATCACGGAATCGATCTGGACCTTTGTTGGAAGCGTGTATGCAGCAGGCATCTGCGCCTGGACGATGCACGTATCGGCGAGCTGATTACCGAAATTAAGCGGCATGCCAAATGGTATTGGAGCGATCCGGAACGGCACCGCACGGGACGGCTGGACCTGGACAAAGCCCGTACCGAGATCGTTGCGAGCGCCCTTCGGCTCGCAAGCATTCACGAGCCCGCCGCGTCCCGGCGGATCGCCGTCGATTACGGAGTCGAACGCGACCATGAAATCCAGCCGTATCCCGGCGCCGTCGAAACGCTGCGGCAATTGCGCGATAAGGGCTTCCGGCTTGCGCTCCTGACCAATGGCGCCAAGCTTCCGCAGCGGAACAAGATCGAACGCTTCGGGCTGGCACCCTTTTTCGACTGCATTCTGATCGAAGAGGAATTCGGTGCCGGCAAGCCTGATGAAAGGATTTATCTGCATGCGTTGGACCGTCTGGGTGCCGCGGCCGATGAGACATGGATGGTCGGGGACAATTACGAATGGGAAATCGCCGCGCCTCAAAAGCTGGGCATCAAGGGGATCTGGATCAATCCCAAAAGGCTCGGCCATCCGTCTCCGGAGCTTCCGTATCGAACGGTTTCGACGTTGAGCGACATTTTGCCTTTATTGGATGAAACCGCTGTGTCCTAAGAGAGATGTCCTGATTAGGAATGTGGATCGTTTGTTGTCGTAAATGAAAAATCTCCGGAAGGCGCGAGCCCCCGGAGATTTTTTTGCGTTTAGGCTTGGCTGCCCGATGCGATTGTACCGTCTGACGAAACCTCTTCAGCCCTTATTCTTCTCCCGTCGCGATCGGATTCTCCTTGTTCGACACCCAGTCGCTCCAGCTTCCCGCATACAGCTTCACGTTGCGGAAGCCGATCGCTTCGAGCGCGAACACGTTCGGGCAGGCGGTGACGCCCGAGCCGCAGTAGACGATGATTTCGTCGTCCGGCGACAGGTGCGCGAAGCGCTCGCGCTGCGCTTCGTCCGGCAGCCAGGTCCCGTCCGCCGCAAGGGCGTCCTTCCAGAAGCGGTTGATCGCGCCGGGAATGTGGCCTGCGGCCGGATCGATCGGCTCCGTCTCCCCGCGGTAGCGCGGCGCTTCCCGGGAGTCGATCAGGACGACGCCCGGCCGGCCGATCCGCTCGCGCACGTCCTCCGCCGTGACGGCCAGCTGCGGCTGCACGTCCGGCGTATACGGCTCGTCCGCCGGGGCGATTTGCGGCGCTTCGGCGGTGACGGGGTACCCGGCGGCCTGCCACCCGGCAAAGCCGCCGTCCAGGATGGAGGCGCCGCCCGGATGGCCCAGCCAGCGGAGCAGCCAGACGAGGCGCGCGGCCATCGCGCCGCCCTGGTCGTCGTAGGCGACGACGTGCGTGCCGCGCGTAATGCCGGCACGCTCGAGCGCGGCGGCCAGCGCAGCCGGCTCCGGCAGCGGATGCCGGCCGCCGCGGCGGTCTTCGCGGATCGGAGCGGACAGATCCCGCTCCAAATCCATATACACCGCGCCGGGAATATGCGCGGTATGGTAGGCGCGCTCCCCGGCGGCGGCATCCTGAAGCAGAAACCGGCAATCCGCGACACGAACCGGGTTGGAGGCGTTTTGCAGACGCTCATGCAGCCATGGCGGCGATACGATTCCATTCATAAGGGCAGCCTTCTCTCTTTGCAGGGATTTGCACCCGCTTCGGCAAGCGGAATGCGTTATTTTGAACAAGCCTGGTTCTATTTTACCATGACGATTCGGGATTTGTTATAATGTTGCTCATGAAGCCGTGCCTGAACGCACGCCCATCAAGGAGGCCTCCGCCCAACATGTCTCTACCAGACGACGACCGGTCCTGCACTTCCTTCTCCGTTGTGCCGCTTTCGACGCAGTTGGCCGAGGAATTATGCGGATGGCGCTACGAGCCGCCGTACGATTTCTATCATTGGAGCTCGTGGGAAGTGATGCAGCAGCTCGGTCTTGAATTCGGCGATCCGGCCATCCGCGAACGACAGTACGCCGCTGTGCTCGACCGGAACGGCACTTTTATCGGCTTTGGGCAATTTTTTCCGCTGCTCGGGGTCACGCGCATCGGCCTCGGCATCCGCCCCGGTCTGTGCGGCCGCGGCATCGGCCCGCATATGGTCTCGGCTTTGGTTCGCGAGGCCTTGCGCCGCGCGCCGAACGACGAAATCGATCTCGAGGTGCACGTCTGGAACGAGCGGGCGATTCGCGCTTACGCCAAAGCCGGGTTCGTCATTACCGACACTTACGTGCGTTCGACGCCGAACGGGCCGGCGGAAGTGCATGCGATGACCTATCTGCCGTAACGGAAGGACATACCGCAAACCACCGGCGATTGAAAAAGGTACTATTGTTTCCCGCCCCTGCATATGAGTAGTATCGACGATGCCGTTTTTCTTCCAAAAACGACTTTCGTCTATGCTTTCGACGCCGTGAGAAAAACTTGTCGGCCTATGCTTTCGCAGCTGTTTTTCTTTCGAAAAACTTGTTAGCTTGTGCTTTAGTAGCTGTTTTTCTTTCGAAAAACCTGTTAGCTTGTGCTTTCGACGCCGTTTTTCTTCGAAAAACCTGTTAGCTTGTGCTTTCGTAGCTGTTTTTCTTTCGAAAAACTTGAGGAGGCGGGATTCATGAAAGTACTGAACGTCATTGCGTTAATCGTGCTGATTCTGGGAGGGATTAACTGGCTGCTGGTGGGCGTCTTCGAGTACGACGCCATCGCGGAGCTGTTCGGCGGCGCCGCCGAGGTCGGCTCGAAAATCGTCTACATCATCTTCGGCATTGCCGCGCTGTATTCGCTGTCGTTCTTCGGCAAAGTGTCCGCGGAGGACTGACGCCCAAGAAAAAGCGGCTGCAGCCGCGAAAGCCGGAGCCTTGCCCCTTTTATATCGATAAACTTTTTCGGTCCGCGCAAAAAGAAACGTTTGGCGCCGCTCTTTGGAGGTGGAGCACGTTTCTTTGTACCGATCGTTCGGGAAGGAAGACGAATTGTTCATTTCCTGCCGGTCAACGAGAGCCCGTTCCGCGCCTCGAGCGCAGCGGGCTCTTCCCATGCGGCCGCCGGTCTTAGGGCTGGCTTGCTCCAACGGCTTCACGAAATGCATCCCCTAAGCTCCCGTTTCCTCCTCCGTCTCCCTCGCCTCCGTCATATCGGCAAACAGCAAACCATATCCCGGCACGGGGATGCAGACGGTTCGTATGCGTCTCGTTGAATCGAGGTCAGTGTAGTCCGACGATACGATCGCCCCGGGGCCGGCTTCGAGACGGACGAAAGCCGGAATGAAATACGGCCGCCAGCTCCAATTAAATCCCCTGTACGACGTCTCGCGGGACCACACATCCCCCGCTTCCCGGCGGTAGTTAGCGGACAGCTGGATGCCGTCCTCGCCGCACAAATAGACGCGAATACAGCTGTCGTCCAGATCCGGCAGCAGCTGCTCGATGAATGCATCCTCAACCGCTCCTCCGGAAGCGGCCTCTCCTTCCCGCCGCGCCCTGTCGACAGCCGTGCGCAGCCTGCAAGCCTTCGCGCGCCAATGCCGCCCGGCTTCCAGCATCCGCAGGCGCCGCAGCTCGAGTCCCCGCCCGATCAGCGATGAGAAGCCGAGCGGCGGATGAAACACCGGCTCGGCCGGCGCGAACAAGAACCCCTGCGCATATCTGGCGCCGATCTCGATCGCCCGCTGAAGCTCGAGCTCCGTCTCGACCCCTTCGACGAGAAGCGACGCGCCGATTTGGTCGGCCAAAGTCGAGAACGACCGAAGCACCCCGTAATAGCCGGTGTGCTTCCCGCTCTCGCGAAGCATATGAATGTCGATTTTCAGCACATGCGGCTGAAGACGGGCAATCCGGTCCAAATTGCTGAATCCGCTGCCCACATCGTCGATCGCGATCAGGCAGCCTGCCCGGCGATACACGTCCACGACCGGCCGCAGCTGCTCCATCGGCTCCGTGAACGCTTCCTCGGTTATTTCGATCACGACCCGCCCGGGATCGACGCCATGCTTGTCCATCAGCCGCAGCGTCGGCAGATCGCCGGTTCTGGCATACGTCTCGAAGATCCACGACGGCTTCAAATTGAGAAACAGCTTGGTGCCGTCCGGCGCCGGCGCCAGTGCCGTCCCTTTGCCTCCGGCGAACGTCTTCAGCGCCTGTTCGCGCAGCCTGCGGTCAACCCGGATATGGTCCGCCATCGAAACCGTCCTGTCTTCGAAAAAAGGACCGAGACTGCGCACGCCCTCGCTTGTCGCCAAGCGGCCCAGCGCCTCGTAGCCCATCACTTGCCGCGAATCGAGCGCTACGATCGGCTGAAAATAAGGCATGGTCCGGCCTGCCGGTATTTTGTGCGGCTGTTTCGCTGCAGCTGCTTGTCCCTTCATCGCCGCGCCCCTAGTGTTAATTTTGTGTTAGATAAACTGACATTCCACGCGATATGCTTTATTGTAAAAGAGGGGTCCGCCCGTTGTAAAGGGGAGCCTTCGGCGAATTGCCCGTTCCTGCGGGAGCGGGCCGCTCCGGCCGGACGCAGCCTTCCGCCCGTGCTGCGGCAGCGCGCAGTCAAGCCGCTTTATTCGCCGCGAAACGCGCCGTACGCTTCGTTATATCGCCGGGCCGCCCGGATATCCAGCTCCGTAATTCCGCCGGCGCTCCAGGTCGTCAGGCGCAGCGTCACCTTTTTATAGTCGATGCCGATGAACGGATGATGGTTCATCTCCTCGGCAATATCGGCGATCCGGCCGACGTAGGCGACCGCGTCCGGGAACGAAGCGAACCGGTAGCTGCCGCGGATCCATTTGACGTCCTCGCGCACCCACCCTTCAAGCCCCGCAATCGCCTCGTCCGCCGCCTCCTGCGTCAGTTTTTCGATTTTGCCGCCCATTTTCAAAACCCGCCTTCCCCATGAAGAAACGGCCGGCGCCGTCTTGTGACGTCGGAACAAGTTTCTTCCCTTAGATCGATAGCAGAGAGTTGAAAAAATCTTGCTGTGACGGCCCTTCGGCAGAGCAGCAAGTCTTTCAATCGCCTTTACCGTTCAGATCAATCGGACGATCCGGCTTTCGGTTTCGTCTACCGCAACCTCGATAAAGTGATGCTTCGGCCGGTATGCGACCGTTCCGCCGCCAACCGGAATGACCGGCTGCTGCCCAAGCCCGTAGAACACGTCGTCGGCCAGCGCCTCCATAACCTCACGCCGCTGCGCCGAATCCAGCGATCCCCATTCCTCCGGAGCCATTTCAAAAAACGTATACCCGTCCCCGATCGCTAGGATCGCTTCGGTCAGATCGTTCAAAATATCTTTATACTCCCTGGCATGCTTCACGCCCATCATCGATTCCGCCTTTCGGAGCGAATTTAAAGGTCTTACTCATATTCTACACGAATTGAGCCAAAAATTAACGTCGCTTCCGCCGCTTTTGCTCTAATTTGCGCCACCTTTTTTGACGATAACCCTTTTAAAGGTTGGAACTGCCCCGGCTGCCGGCACGGCTGCCGCCTTCGGGACGCTCCGGTCCGCCCGCGGCAGTCTCCTCGGTTTGGGAATGGTCGGCCTTGTCCGTCTCATTTTCCTTTCATCACTTATTGGACGAGGTGTTTCATGGAAAAATCAACGATTATCGGACTCGCTCTCGGCCTTGTCGCCGTTATGCTCGGCATGGTGCTGAAGGGAGCGCCTCTGGCCAGTCTGCTCACGCCCGCCGCCTACGTGATCATTCTCGTCGGCACCGCGGCCTCCTTGTTTATCGGCTTCCCGACATCGGAAATCGCGAAATTCCCCCAACTTGTGAAAATGATTTTCGTGCCGCAAAAGCTGATCCGGCGCGAGGAGCTGATCGCCTTATTCATGGATTGGGCGACGATTACCCGCCGCGAAGGGCTGCTGGCGCTGGAAACGAAGGTCGACGAGATCGAGGATCCGTTCCTTCGGGGAGGCATGCGGATGATTATCGACGGCAACGACCACGATTTCGTCCGCGATGTGCTGCTGGAGGATATTGCCGCCACAGAGGAGCGCCACCGCACCGGCGCGCTTATTTTCACGCAGGCGGGCACTTACGCGCCGACGCTCGGCGTGCTCGGGGCGGTCATCGGCCTGATCGCGGCGCTGTCGGATATGACCGACTCCGATAAGCTGGCGCATGCGATTGCCGGCGCGTTCATCGCTACGCTGCTCGGTATTTTCACCGGTTATGTGCTCTGGCACCCGATCGCCAACAAGCTGAAGCGGTTGTCCAAGCGCGAAATCGATCTCCGCCTCATGATGGTCGAAGGGCTGCTGTCCATCCAGTCCGGCGTCTCCACGATCGCCATCAACCAGAAGCTTTCCGTCTTCCTGACCCCGGCCGAACGGCGCAGATTGAGCGAGAAGGGAGCGGAGGTCCTTGAGCAAAAAGTATAAAAAAGGCCATGACGACGACCATATGGACGAGTCGTGGCTTATCCCGTACGCCGACCTGCTTACGCTGCTGCTCGCGCTCTTTATCGTGTTGTATGCAATGAGCTCGCTCGATGTGAAAAAATTTCAGGAGCTCAGCGCGGCCTTCAGCGTCGCCTTCGAGAACGGCGTCGGCGTGCTGGACAGTTCGGCCCTCATCGACAACGGCGAGCAGCCCGACAAGCAAACGAGAGAGCGGCCGAAATCGCCTGACGATAGCCGGCAGAACGCCGCATCGCTTCAGGAACTGAAGAAGAGAGAGCAGGAGGACCTCGAGAAGCTGAAGAAGCAGATCGATCAGTATATCAAGGCGAACGGACTGACGACGCAGCTTGAGACGAAGCTCAACCAGTCCCAGCTTACGATTACGATCAGCGACAATGCGCTGTTTCCTTCGGGAAGCGCAGAGGTCAAGCCCGAGTCGAAATCGCTCGCACAGTCGATCGCCAGCATGCTCGTCAATTACCCCGGGTACGAAATCGTCGTGTCCGGCCATACCGACAACGAGCCGATCGCGACGGCCGAATTCAAATCGAACTGGGATTTGAGCTCCGCCCGCGCCATTCGGTTCATGGACATTCTGCTCGCCAACAAAAAGCTCGATCCGAGACGGTTCAGCGCGATCGGCTACGGTGAATACCGGCCTGTCGCCTCGAACGATACGCCCGAAGGCCGGTCCAAAAACCGCCGGGTCGAAGTGTCGATCATCCGCAATTATATCGATCCGTTGGCCGCGAAGCAGGTTCCGGCAACGCCGAAGCCATAGGCGCCCCTCGCGAGGCCAATCAAAAAAACCAACGTCTTGTCCGAAAGAAACGAGTCTTGTCGGAAAGCGTTGGTTTTCATTATTTCCCGGGAAAAGGTTGCTCCTGTCTGCCGTCCAGCAGCGCGAACAGTTCCTCCAGCTCCGCAGCGGTCAAATCTCGCCATTTCCCGACACTGAGGCCGCCGAGATGGATGTTCATGATGCGAATACGCCGCAGCCGCGTGACGCGGAAGCCCAGCGCCTGGCACATCCGGCGAATTTGACGGTTCTTCCCCTCGGTCAGCACGATCCGGAATACGCGTTCCGTTTCGCGCGTCACCCTGCACGGCAGCGTCATGCCGCCGAGAATGCGGACGCCTTCGCTCATCGCCTTCACGAACAACGGCGTGACCGGCTTGTCCACCGTCACGATATATTCCTTCTCGTGCCGGCCCTCCGCCCGCAAAATCCGGTTGACGATATCCCCGTCGTTGGTCAGCAGGATCAGCCCCTCCGAATCCTTGTCCAGCCTGCCAATGGGAAATATCCGTTCCGGATGGCCGACGAAATCGACGATATTGCCGGCGACGTGCGCCTCGGTCGTGCTCGTGATGCCGACCGGCTTGTTCAGCGCGATATAGACATGGCCCCTGTGTTCGCCGATACGCCTGCCGTCGATCCGGACATCGTCGCCCGGTTCGGCCTGGCTGCCCAGCTCCGCCCTGCTGCCGTTAATCGTCACCCGGCCGGCTTCGACCAGCTTGTCCGCCTCCCGCCGGGAGCAAAACCCGGTCTCGCTAATGAATTTATTGATTCTCAAGCCTGTCCTTCACCCCCCGAAAGCTGATCTTATTATAACCCGAACGGCGGGCGGACAGGCAAGCGCCGCAGCAGCCCGCACTCGCTGGCCAAACTCCGGTCTCGCCGGCGTTCGGAATTGCGTCGCAGCGCTACTTCCACAGCTCGGGCCGGCTCGTCGACACGGCAATCGCCCCAGCCTGGAACAGAACCGGCAAATCCTCTTTCTTCTCGACGAAGCCTCCGAGAATGACGTCCACGCCGGTTTCCCGCTTAATCAACGCAAGCTTAGGATGCGAGAAGCTCGGGAGAATTTCGATAAAATCGGGCTTCACCTGCGCTGCGGCATTCGTGATCGTCCGGATCGAGTGGGAATCGATCAGGAAGCCGCGCTGGATTGCGATGAGCCCATACTTCTTCGCATGAATCAGGCTGGACGTCCGCGTGCTGATGATCCCGTCGATTTTCACGATCTTCGACAAATAATGGATTGACGCTTCGTCCTCTTTAATGCCCTTCACCATGTCCAAATGCAGGTAAATCCGTTTGCCTGCCCGCTTCACGCTGTCTACGATGCGCTGCAGGTGAATCAGCTCGCCCTCAAGCAGGAAAATCACCTTCTGCGGCAGCTCAAGCGCCATTTCCAGCTCCTTAAAGCCGCGAACGGCCGGAATCACCATATGCTGCTCTACATGTCGCTCCATACGCTGGCCCCCTTCACGCTCGTCTTACCTGAATGTTACCGCCGCCTCGTACTCCTCGTCAAATTGCTCCCGATTGCGGGTACGCTGCTCGCCGTCCCAGCCGAGCTCTGCTGCGAACGCCTCCAGCACCGGCGTCAGCGCTTTCCCGATGGCCGGCCGGTCGAACAGCAGCATGCCGGTCCGGCGAATGAAGAAATCGCCGATCGTTGCCGCCATCTCCGCATGTATGGCGTAATGCGCCTCGGCCAGCAGCAGCCGGTCGGCGGCGGCCAAACCCTTGCCCGGTCCCGGCACGGCGGCTTTGGCCCGCTCCAGAATAAGCCCGGCATTGACTCCGTATTTGCCGACAAGCCGCTGAACCTCGCGTTCGCCGAGTCCGGCCGAGACCGCGAGCGGGGTCAGCTCCTTGATCGCCTGCGGAACCGATTCCGGCGAATCGAACCCGCCGCCGGACAGAACGATTCGGTCCGTGATGCATCCGCCGATGCTTCTCCCCGTTTCCTGCTCCAGCTGCCGGCCGGCCAGGTCGACGACGCGCTCCGCCATTTTGCGGAAGCCCGTCAGCTTGCCGCCGGCGATCGTGATCAGCCCGCTCGGCGAAACGAAAATTTCGTCCTTCCGGGACAGCTCGGAAGGCGATTTGCCGTCCTCGTGAATGAGCGGGCGCAGCCCGGCCCAGCTCGAGGTGACATCGCCTTCGGCAAGGCGCAGCGACGGAAACATCGCGTTTGCCGCATCCAGCAGGTAGCGGACCTCCTCCCGCGTGACGCGGGGCTTCTCCAGGCTGCCGGCGTAATCGGTGTCCGTCGTGCCGATATAGGTCGAGCCGCCGCGGGGAATGGCGAAGATCATCCGGCCGTCCGGCACGTCGAAATAAACGGCCTGCCGCAGCGGGAATTTATCCTGCGCCACGACCAGATGAACGCCTTTGGTCAAATGCAGCCGCTTGCCCGTCAGCGAATGGTCCTTCTCCCGCAGCAAATCGCCCCACGGCCCGGCCGCGTTGACGATTTTGCGCGCCATAATCCGGTATGACCCGCCTCCAAGGAGGTCGGCCGCCTCGATTCCGACGGCAATCCCGTCCTCATATACGAACGACGTCGCTTCAGCGTAATTGACGCACAGTGCGCCGTATTGATCGGCCGTCTTCATCGTTTCGATCGTCAGCCGGGCGTCGTCGGTCCGGTATTCGATATACAGCCCCCCGCCCTTCAAGATGTCGCCGCGCAGCAGCGGCTCCGCCTGCAGCGTTTTCCCCCGGCTCAGCATGACCCGGCGCTCCTTTCTCGTCACGCCGGCCAGCCGGTCGTAAAGCCACAGCCCGAAGGAGGTGGCCAGCCGGCCGTAAGTACCGCCCTTGACGAGCGGCAGCAGCATCGGCTCGGGTATGACGATGTGCGGCGCATTCCGGTACAAAATCGTCCGCTCGCGCCCGACCTCCTGAACGAGCTTGATTTCTCCCTGCTTCAAATAACGGAGTCCGCCGTGAATCAGCTTGGTCGACCGGCTGCTTGTGCCCGCTCCGAAATCCTGCTTCTCCAGCAGCCCGACGCGGAGCCCCCGCGAAGCCGCATCGAGCGCGATGCCCGCACCTGTTATACCGCCGCCGATCACGAGCACATCAAGCGGCGCGGCGGCCATCTCTTCCAGACGCGACACCCGCTCCTTGACCGAAAAAGGCCGTTTGTCCATGAAACTTCTCCTCCCCGTATTACATCCGATAAGAAGAAACGGCTGACGCCGCCTTCCGTTTCTTCCCTTCAATTGATAGCGAAAGTACGCGAAACGTTAATCTTTCCTCGCGTTCAAAAAAATAATCCTCGGCAAAGAACGCCGGCGCCTGCCGGCGATCGATGCCGAGGTTTCTCCCCTTCTCCATCCCGATCTTCAGCTATTCACTTGTCGAATTAAACCCGCGCTGTTCCGTACGACCGGCTGCTTGCGGCGGCCGGCGTCAGCCGGAAAAAGCGCTCAAGGACGCGAGCCGCGCTCTTCCCGCACCGCCGGCATTGCAGCGTCTGCCAGAGCTACTCCTCGTCTTCCTTCGCCCACTCCATCGTCCGCTTGACCGCCTTCTTCCAGCCCTTATACAGCTTCGCCCGCGCCTCTTCGTCCATATCCGGCGCGAACACCGTGTCGCTTTCCGTCCGCTGCGCCAGCTCGCTCTTTTCCCAGAAGCCGGACGCTATGCCGGCCAAATAAGCGGCACCGAGCGCCGTCGTCTCCGTGATCGCCGGCCGGCGGACCTCAACGCCCAGCAGATCGGCCTGAAACTGCATCAGCACCTTGTTGGCGGTCGCTCCGCCGTCGACGCGCAGCGAGCTTAGCTTGAGGCCGGAGTCGCTTTCCATCGCGGCGAGCACGTCCTTGGTCTGGTACGCCAGCGAATGCAGCGTCGCTCTTACGATATGCGCCTTGCTTGTACCGCGCGTCAGGCCGAACATGGCGCCTCTCGCATACATGTCCCAATAAGGCGCGCCGAGGCCGGCAAAAGCCGGGACGACGTAAACGCCGTCCGTATCGTCAACCTTGCTCGCATAATACTCGGAATCGGCGGCGGAGTCGAACAGTCTCAGCCCGTCGCGCAGCCACTGGATCGCCGCCCCCGCGATGAAAATGCTGCCTTCAAGCGCATACTCGACTTTTCCGTCGACCCCCCAGGCAATCGTCGTCAGCAGGCCGGATTTCGATTCGACCGGCCGGTCCCCGGTATTCATCAGCATGAAGCAGCCGGTGCCGTACGTATTTTTCGCCATGCCGGATTCGAAGCAGGCTTGACCGAACAATGCCGCATGCTGGTCTCCCGCTGCGCCGGCGATCGGGATTTCGGCACCTCCGAACGTTTGCGAATCGGTAACGCCGTAAAGGCCGGACGATGGACGGACCTCCGGGAGCATGGATGCGGGCACGCCGAGCTCGGCAAGCAGCTGCTCGTCCCAGCACAGCTCATTGATATTATAGAGCATCGTCCGAGAGGCGTTGGAATAATCCGTCGCATGCACCCTGCCCCGCGTCAGGTTCCAGATCAGCCACGTATCGACCGTTCCGAACAGCAGCTCGCCGCGCTCGGCCTTTTCCCTCGCACCGTCGACATGATCAAGCAGCCACTTCACCTTCGTCCCGGCAAAATAAGCGTCCACGACAAGCCCGGTCGTCTGCCGGATGTAAGCCTCCAGCCCTTTTGCCTTCAGCCCGTCACAGATGCCCGCCGTCCTCCGGTCCTGCCATACGATGGCGTTATGGATCGGTTTGCCGGTAGTTTGATCCCAGATGATCGTCGTCTCGCGCTGATTGGTAATGCCGATGGCGGCGATTTCCTGCGGGCGGATGCCCCGCGTTTCCAGCACCTCCCGGGCGACGCCGCTCTGCGTCCCCCAAATTTCCATCGGGTCATGCTCGACCCAGCCGGCCTTCGGATAAATTTGCGTAAATTCCTTCTGCGCCGTGCCGACGATGCCGCCCGCCCGGTCGAATACGATTGCGCGCGAGCTGGTCGTCCCCTGGTCAAGCGCCAGTATATAGTTCTTTTCCATCGCTGCACCCTCCTCCTGCCGATTGTGCGGCCCGACATGAACAAAAACAGCCGTTATCAACCGTTCGCCCCGCTCCCTTCGCCATGAAAGGGGGCCGCAAACAAAAGATAATGGCTGTTCTCCGTCGTCTCCCAGCAAAACGCTATTCACTTGATTCCGATTATAATCGAGCGCCGCCCGGCTGTAAATCTTTTTGCCAAACATTAGCCGGATTCGCCGAGTTTCCTCTTATAATCGGCCGTTATGCCGATTTCGGCGTAAGTGCCGCCGGCGGCCTGCAGCAGCGGCAGCGTAATCGTGACCGTCGTTCCCTGCCCGACCTTGCTGCGGATATCCATCGCTCCGTGATGGCTTTGAATGATCCGCTGGCTGACCATAATGCCGAGCCCGGTCCCCGTTTCTTTCCCGGTGATGAACGGATCGCCCAGCTTCGCGATCATTTCCTCCGGGATGCCGACGCCGGAATCGGTTATGGTCACGGCAGCCTGCCCCGCTTCGTCCGATACGGCAATATGAATTTCCCCGCCGGACGGCATCGCTTCGATTGCATTTTTCAGCACATTGATGAACACCTGCTTCAGCTGGTTCTCTTCGCACGACACCAGGCACGGCTTGTCCATATACCGCGTGACGATTATGATATTACACAGATGCGCCTGGCTGTCGAGCAGCGACACGACGTCGCCAAGGATGTAGCGCACGTCCTTCACCTCGAAACGGGTCGCCTGCGGCTTAGCCAAAATCAAAAATTCGCCGACGATCAGATTGATCCGGTCAAGCTCCGACAGCATCAGATCGATGTGGCGCGGGTTCAGCTTGTTCGTCTGCTGCTGCAGCTGCAGAAAACCGCGCAATGTCGTCAGCGGGTTACGAATCTCGTGCGCGACGCCCGCCGCCAGCTGGCCGACGGTCGTCAGCTTCTCGGACCGGCGAAGCAGCTCCTCCATTTTATTGCGTACGGTCATGTCCCGCGTAATGTTTGCGATGGCGTGGATGACGCCGTATTTGTCGCGGATCGGCGACGTCGTCACGCTGACGTCGAGCCATCTCCCGTCCTTCGTGACCCGAATCGTTTCACGCGCGGCGAGCGGCTCGCCGGCTATCAGCAGCGCGACAATCTGCTGCTCTTCATCCTTCAGGTGATCCGGTACAAGCGGCAGCTGAATGCCGGCGGCCTCCTCCGCGCTGTAGCCGAACAGCTCCTCGAACGCTTCGTTTACACGCGTAATGCGACCGTCCAAGTCGGTCACGTGAATAGCATCGGTCGTATGATGAATAAACGATTCCAAATATTCCTTCATGGACCGGTTTTCTTCGAAAGCGCTTTTCAGCTTGTTCGTGTACATCCCGAGATTCTTCGACATCGTATTGACGCGCTCCGCCAGCAGGCCGAGCTCGTCCTTGCGCTTTACCTTGATCGACTCGTCGAATCGGCCGAACGAGACTTCGTTCACTTTCCACACAATCGTCCGGAGCGGACGGAGCAGAAGATCGGATAAAAAGTAACTGCAAATCACGACGGCCAGCAGAAGGATCGCGGAAATATAAATCTCGTTGGTCCGCTGCTGCTCCATCAGAAGCATTGTGCTTTTCTTGTCCATGACAAGACCAATCACATAAGGTATTGGCCCCTGCACCGGAAGGAAGGTTTTGATGAGCGCCCTGCCGCCGAATGACGAATCGTAATCGAACACGTGGCGATTCGTTTGCGCCGCTTCCCGGATATGCTTCAAATCCTCGCCCGGAACGCGGTACGTATAAATGCCGAAGATCAGGCTGTGCTGCTTCATCTGTTCGACGGTCGGCGCCTCCGCTTTGGTGGGGACGGCCTCCTTATCCAGCATATCCGGATTAAAAGCGCTGATTTCCAGCAAATACGACCCTCCTCGCTGGCCGGGCTCCGTATACGGAAAAATTTCGAACGGCGCAGGCTGCGCATCGCGTATGACGCAGCTGATGATGTAGGATTGCTTCGCATTGGCGTAAAAGCTGCGTTTAAACCCGCGGGACTCGAGCCGCTCCGGCTGGCCGGACGTACCGGACCAGAACTTGAAGCTTTCCTCCGGATTGGGGTTCGCGCCGACAACCTGCAGCCGATACTTCGACAGATCGTAAGTTCTCCCCAGCTCGGCTGAATCGCTGGACGCTTTGACGATGTAACCGCCGGCCGACGGCAGCAGCAGCGAAACGGTCGAGATATCGAGCTGCGCGGCGATTTCCGAAAGCCGGTTTTTGCCGATTTGGCCGCCGTTATCGCTCAGTCGGTCCGAAACGGCAATGGAAACTGCTTTCAATCGGTCGTCCGTCGCGGTCTCAACCGTCTCATAATTCATGGCATACCTCTGAAAGGACGCTTCCAGCTCGCTGCCCGAATGAAGCATCCGCTTCTCGATTTCGGCGCGCAGGTTGACCCCCATCGAATAAACGTTCAAAATTACATTGAGAACAAGCAGCAGCAGAACAATGCCCGAAATGGTGCAGGTCAATTTGATTTTTACAGACAAGCTGCGACACACCCTTCTCGCATCCGGCTTTCGACATGGTTAGTGAAACTTTTTGGAATCCATAACCTGCTTGTCCTATTTTGAAAACGCTAGCGGACCCGTGCCGCGACTTACGATACACGGAACCTCTGATTCGGACAACCTATTTATCCACAAAGTTTTCCCCATATCCACACCGAGGTCGGATAATATGTGCATAATAATGTGAATAAACGGATATTTGTCCACAAATCTATTCACAACGTGTTAACAACGAATATCTGTTCGCAGCATAATTCGATTCAAATCGACAGTTTTCCTGCCGATGGACACCCAATTTTGAAATAAAAAAGTGGAGGACGAATGATGCATGGTTTTTATTCGTGAAGAAGATGAACTTTGGATGAAAGAAGCGATTGCCGAAGCCCGTAAGGCGGAACAGCTCGGCGAGGTGCCGATTGGAGCGGTTGTCGTCAAGGACGGCCGAATCATAGGCAGAGGCTGCAATATGCGCGAGACGACGTTCGATCCGACAGCGCACGCGGAGATGATCGCGGTCCGCGAGGCCAGCCGCCACCTGCAGGCTTGGCGCCTTCTGGACTGCATTTTATATGTTACCCTTGAGCCATGCCCGATGTGCGCCGGCGCACTTATTCAAAGCAGGGTGCGCAAGGTGGTGTACGGCACAGCCGACCCGAAAGCCGGATGTGCCGGCACGTTGATGAATCTGCTTCAGGAGCCGCGCTTCAATCATGAAACCGAACTGGTCGGCGGTGTGCTTCAGGAAGAATGCGCCGCCCTGCTCACCGGTTTTTTTCGGAAATTAAGAGGACGATCGTAATGCTTGTCCCGCCCGAATGACGGAAGTGCCCAGACGAGCTATCACTCACTTACGGTGCATTTCATTTTTTTGCAGTTGCTGCAGCGTAACAATCAGCTCGTCCGCCGCCTCGCTAATAGCCAGCACCTCCGGATCGGTTAAACTTCCTCGAGCTTCAGCAGCTTCCATCAGTTTTAAACGAAGCGCTTGCAGCTCATCGAGCAGCCTTAGTTTATCCTTCATAGCGCTTCGAACATCGCTCCCATCATGATGCGGCATTCAATCGGTAACATATTTATTATAACCCGTCCCAAGAAAGGAGTTTGTAAAAAGCTGTCGACGTTTCGACACGATTCCGGTGAAAAAATCGACAACTTTCGAGTTTTCCCTTTTTATAACGGGATTCCCTTCTGTTCCAGAATCTGAAAGTTTTATTCTTCCGGGTTCAGGCACGCAACAGCCTTTTCTCAAGCGCCGATTTCTGTTATAATGGTATTCGCTGACGCGCGCCCGTAGCTCAGCAGGATAGAGCGACAGTTTCCTAAACTGCAGGTCGTACGTTCGAATCGTATCGGGCGCGCCATTTTCTAAAACGCCAAACCCTTGATATTCAAGGGTTTTTTATTTGCTCTTTTTCTGTACCAATCATAACATTTTTTTATTGGGGACGAATTGGAGACGAATTGGAGACGAATTGGAGGTGTGATGCTGGTAGCCAGGTGGCGTATGCATTTTTAGTGGAACGAAGTGAAGAGTAACCCATACATCTGGCATTTTGCATTTCATAACGTACCTGAATTACCGGAAACACTCATTTCAGGCAAAGAACTCCCTTATTTCTCTTACTTCTAGTCATGAATAAGACATAGAACGCCAAAAACCGCCCTGCTCAACGGAGTCAAGGGCGGTCTTCAAATTCCAACGCGCTTGGCATTATGCAAAGTAAGTGTGTTTTGCCTTCCATTGTCTGAGCTTAATAGACAGCCAGAACGAATAGATACCTAAGGTAATAACACACAGCAACCACCATTTGATCCAGTTGCCGAACAGCCCGATAGAAGTACCTTCAAATCGTAGACGACGGCCTTCGATGACCATGTGTTCAACTTCCCATTTATAAATCATCACAAAGCTCCAAGGATAGCAAATTCCAAGGGTACACACCGTTACAAGAAACCCTGCGATACGCCAGCCGATAAGCTGCGCCAATCCTCCATCAAAGTACGATCCCGTTCCCACTTGACCGGGATATTGGACGACTCCCCCATGAGCAGCAGCATTAGCGTTCATTTCCTTCCTCCTCCCTATTTTTCGACCTAAATTTCCATATTTCGATTCTACAATTAGGTATATTTTCCTGCAATAGTTTTTTACTAAGCGTATTCCCGGCGATGAGCTGTAGCACATTACCCGTAGCCGGTTCAAGACGACGGCCGCTTCTTCCCTGGTGATCCGGTCGCCACTCATTTTATTTTCATCCTCGAATCGGCTTTCTTCCAAGCCAGCTTTTGCTGGTTCCGCAGGTGCCCATAATTTTACGGCAGGTACAGTATTTTCAGCATATTTGTTTGGATTTGGGCCAAATTAAGTTCAGTCGAACCGCTAACGAACGACAGAAACATACAAATATTGGGGAATGGCTTTCCCTTGACTTTGAGTATACTCCAAGTTATATGATGCTGGATAACAAGCCGGGTGCTGCCGATTATCGGCTTGTAGAAAGGTGCGGATATGGAACCTTTATTTTCGATCTCGGACATTGCGGAACGGACAGGATTCAGTCAGGATACCATCCGTTATTACGAGAGGATCGGACTGCTGCCGGAAGTGCGGCGCAAAAATAACGGACACAGGGAATATACCCAGTCCGATCTCGACTGTTTTACGTTTGTTGCCTTTCTGAAGAGAGCCAATATGCCGCTGAAAGAAATTGAACGGTATATCATGTTTTATAAAGCTGAGAACTATGAAGGCTGTTATAACGTGCTGCAGGAACACAAAATCATGATTGAGGCGCAGATCTCGGACATGCTCACCGCATTGGATTTGATGAAGTATAAAATAGAGAATTATAAGGAGTTGATGGGCCTCACCTCATCAACGTCTGGACCTGCGCCGCAAACTCCGCAAGGGGGATAGTTTTTCATGACTACAACGATCGGATATGCGACGACTCCTCAGGCACCGATACCATCGGGCTTCGGGCATAATACCACCGCGGCGGAAGCGCTTGGCGGGCGCAATCTGAAGGGAAAAACCGCTATCGTTACGGGTGGTTACTCGGGAATTGGGCTGGAGACCGTTCGCGTTCTGGCCGAAGCGGGAGCGACGGTAGTCGTACCTGCGCGTACGCTGGAAAAGGCCCGCGCCTCGCTTGCCGGCATTCCGCGAGTGGAGCTGCAGGAATTGGATCTCATTAACCCGGCGTCCATCGACGCTTTTGCGCAGCGATTTCTTGATTCGGGACGCCCGTTAAATATACTCGTCAACAGCGCCGGCATTATGGTACCTCCGTTGACGCGGGACGCCCGCGGATATGAATCCCAGTTCGCAACCAACCATCTGGGACATTTTCAACTCGCGGCGCGGCTCTGGCCGGCCTTGAAACAGGCGGGCGGAGCCAGGGTGGTCTCCGTTTCATCGTCAGCCTTGCGCTTAGGCGGCGTCAATTTCGACGATCCGAACTTCGAGCGCAGGGAGTATGACAGATGGATCGCTTATGCACAATCCAAATCGGCCAATGCGCTTTTTGCCGTCGAACTGGACAAGCGCGGGTATACATCCGGCGTACGTGCCTTCTCTTTGCACCCCGGCATCATCGATACCGATCTGTCTCGCCATCTGTCGGATGATGAGATGCTTGCGATCTACGCGCGTGACAAACAGGGACGCCGCGTAGAGAATCGCAATTTAAAAACGATTGAGCAGGGAGCGGCGACAAGCATATGGTGCGCCACTAGCCCTCAACTAGACGGCAAAGGCGGCGTTTACTGCGAAGATGTTGATATCGCCAAAGTCGTGCCTGCCGATACCCCGACAGAGCAGCCGGGCGTCGTGGCATGGGCCATTGATCCCGTTAAAGCGGAGCGGCTGTGGCGGCTCAGCGAGGACATGACCGGCGTGAAATTCGAGACCTGACTAAATACAGGCACAGCATAGACATTTGGATGGAACGTTAATCGAATGGGTTTCCTAATGGAACTCGGGCTATGGATAGATCATTCACATTGTTGGAGGTTAAAATATGACGACTCAAAATCATACCGCGCTTCAAACGCCGCTTCCGTCCGGCTTCGGGCCGCGGACGACTGCGAAGGAAGCCTTAGGAAATCAAAATCTCACCGGCAAGACTGTCATCGTGACGGGAGGGTATTCCGGACTTGGCCTGGAAACCGTCAAAGTGCTTGCCTCTGCAGGTGCAAGGGTCATCGTGCCCGTCCGAACTCTCGAGAAAGCGCAGGCTGCTTTAAGTGCGGTTCCAGGCGTGGAACTGGAACGATTGGACCTTATGGACCCTGCGTCCATCGATGCGTTTTCCGAACGGTTCCTCGCTACCGGCCAGCCTCTGCATATCCTGATCAATTCTGCCGGGATCATGGCGACTCCGCTCGTTCGCGATTCGCGGGGGTTTGAATCCCAACTTGCGACGAATCATTTGGGGCATTTTCAGCTTGTGCTGCGGTTGTGGCCGGCGCTTAAGAAAGCGGAAGGAGCACGAATCGTTTCCGTATCGTCACGTGCCCATCAGCTCGCCGGCTTCGATTTCGAAGATCCCAACTTCAATACACGCGCTTATGACAAATGGCTTGCGTACGCGCAATCCAAGACAGCCAACGCACTGTTTGCCGTAGCAATGGACAAGCGCGGAGAACCGCATGGCGTGCGGGCATTTTCCGTTCATCCGGGCACAATCGTGACGGACTTGGCTCGTAATTTAACCGACGAGGAATTGCGTTCGATGGGCGCGTTGAATGAGCGGGGAGAGCGCGTCTTTGCCGAGTATAACAATGAACTCAAGACGATCGAAGAAGGCGCAGCCACGTCTGTCTGGTGCGCAGTCCATCCTCAGCTCGACGGGAAAGGCGGCGTCTATTGTGAGAATGTGGATATTGCGGCCATCACGAATACCCCACACACGCCCGGCGTATTTGAATGGGCGGTCAACGAAGCGGACGCCGAGCGTCTCTGGACATTAAGCGAACAATTAATCGGCTTGAAATTCGTCGTCTAAATCAGGTGATTCAATGAGAAACGACAGTCCCCGGAAGTTGTGGCGGACTGTCGTTTTTTCATACATTGATGTTTGGTGTAATGGCGTCACTTATCATTGTCTGTATATTGGCTAATTCACAGCGTATCGCACGGAGCTGCGTGCAGAGGTTTGTTTGAAGCTGACCCGCTTACCCGACGATGATCTTAACTTGTTCCGAGACAAAAAGCTTGGCCGGCCAAAGATGGGAAACAAAGCTCTTCAAACTTCCTAATCCTGTGTTATAATAACCGTGTTGTAATTTCAGTTGAGACTGTTGTCGAAATGCAAAGCACGCCATACATAGGGCGTTCCAAACCCTTGAGTATCAAGGGTTTTTTATTTAGAGCCCATTTCCGTTCGAAGGAGAAGGCTTACATGACGAGTGAAACCAGGCGGCTGTGGAAAAGCTTCATGGAGGAAGCGCGCGTCCGCGTGAACACGGTCGAGTATACGAAAGTCGATTCCTCCTGGAGGTACATCGATTTTGTGCCGGAATTCAACCGGCTGTATTTAATCGAAGAAGGCGAAGGGCTTATCCGGATCGAGGATACGGAATATTATCCCTCCTCGCGACAGCTCGTCCTTATGCCGGCCGGCATCCGCCAAAGCTATTCGACGATCAGCGATCACACCTTCGGCAAATATTGGTGCCATTTTACCGCCTACGTAGGCGATCTTCGGCTGTTCGATGTGCTGAAGACGCCGACGATCGTTCGCGTCGCGGACGACGAGCGGTGGGGGCGCTGGGTGAAGCTGTTCCGGAGCTTGAGGCAGGAGCTGCGCAGCGACAGCTTTACGGCCGGCTTGCGGGTCCAATCGATCATGCTCGAGCTCATCGCTTCCTTTATCGAACAGGCGGACGATGCGACGTTCGCCCCCACTTCGGCGGCGGTCGACAAAATCCATAGCATCATCCGTTATATGGAGCAGCACCTGGAAGATCAGCACACCGTCGAGGAGCTGGCACGAATCGTCCATTATCATCCGAATTATTTTATCCGCGTATTCAAGCAGTTCACCGGCCGTTCGCCGATTCAATATTTGAATGCGCTGCGCCTGGAACGGGCAAAAAACTGGTTGGCCGCTACCGACACCTCGGTATCCGAAATCGCGGAAAATGTCGGCATGACGCTGTTTTACTTCTCCCGGTTTTTTAAGGAACAGACCGGGTTTACGCCCTCATCCTACCGTCGGATGAATCGCAATTAATGGCAGTGAAAAAGCCCTTTACAACCGCCCAATTATATGTTATTATTTTTCTTGCTTGTCGGATTTGATTATGAATACGACAAACGGCATCGAGACGTGGCTCAGCTTGGTAGAGCGCTTGGTTCGGGACCAAGAGGTCGCAGGTTCAAATCCTGTCGTCTCGACCATTGAATAACGACAGCTTGCGGTGTCCAGCCGCAAGTTTTTTAATTTTGACGTACAAAGGCGGGTACCTGCGCAATTGCGCGGTATCCGCTTTTGTTCGTAAGTCCAAACGAAAAAGCCCCCATTTTACCGAAGCTCCTTCGCATCGATAAATGAGAGCTCTGCTCCAACCGCCGGCAGCGCGGCTTTGTTACCCTTCCCCGTTGTTGTGCCGGGAATGATTGGCCTGCTTCGTTTTTTTCGAGCCCGACAACGGCTCCTGCGGCGGGTTATGATCCTCGCTTACTCTTCCGGTCTGCTCGCCAGGTACAGGCACCGGTACACTATCCGGCTTGCTCATGATGCCTTCAGCCTCCCTTTCCAAGGTTTCGGTTCAGCTCCGCTTAATGCTCCAGATCCGCAGTTCGCCGTGATTCAGCTCCGCTGATGCTCCAAATCCGTCGGTTCGCCGTGGTTCAGCTCCGCTGTTGCTCCAAATCCGTCGGTTCGTCGTGGTTCAGCGCATCCTGATGCCTGCGGTCGTTCGTATCCTGCTGCAGCTGCTGCGCCTGATGGCTGTTGACCGGATTTCGATCCAAGTCTTTTACAACGCTGCTTAAATTTTTGTCGGCGGATCCTTTTGCCTTCGTCATCGCTTCAATTCCTGCCTTTCGCTGATCGTCTTATCATGAAAGCCCGGTTAAGCGTGCGTAAGCTCATGCAGCGCTTGGGCGCACTCGTGAATATGGCGGGTATAATCCTGAACGAGCTGCTGCACCATGTCACTGCGCTCGTCGACCGTACGGCCATCCTTCTCGACGTCGATCAGCGTCACCCGGATCTCCCGGCTGTCCACATAAGCGACTTTAAAATCGAACGTATACAGCTGATGGCCGGCCGTATGGATCGTGACGCGCAGCGCCTTCGCATCCTGCTCGTCCGCCGCGATTTCGGCGCGATCCGCTTCGTTGAACGTCGTCGGCAGCTTCTGCTGCCAGGCTTGCACAAGCCGCTGCTGGTCGATCTTCAGCTCATCGTGTGTACTCATCGTTTCCCACCTCCATGCCGATAATATGCGGCTCCGACTGCGTTTTTATGCGGCGGCGGACACTTGGGATTCGAGAGAACAAAAAAAGCGTCCGGGCGATGGTTCGCGGAAGGACGCTTTCGTGAAGGTATGTATACTGGCGGAGAGGATGGGATTCGAACCCATGTGGGCTTGCACCCTAACGGTTTTCAAGACCGCCCCGTTATGACCGCTTCGGTACCTCTCCAAATAGGTGCTCCGTCTTATATACCGAAGATGAAGCAATAAACATTGTACCACAGGCCAAAAAGGCAGCGCAAGCTTCATTTTTGGCCTGCAGCGCCATTTGCTTCCGGAAAGAGGCTGCAGGCGCGACGGACCTCTTTACCGCCTGCCGATCTCCTCCAGGCCCGTATGTGGCAGGCCGCATACCGCATGTGGCAGGCCGCATATCCTGGCAGTGCCCCCGTCTGCACGGCCGTCCAACAACCTCTGTTCGTCTTACTGAATCGCTCCGGGTATCATCGGTTGTACCGCCGGTGAGCCTTTAGCGCCGGCCAATAACTTCCGTGCCGCCCATATACGGACGCAGCGCTTCGGGCACGAGAACCGTCCCGTCCGCCTGCTGATAATTCTCGATAATCGCGGCGACGGTGCGTCCGACCGCCAGACCCGAGCCGTTCAGCGTGTGCACGAATTCCGGCTTGCTTTTCGCATCCTTGCGGTAACGGATTCCCGCTCTTCGCGCCTGAAAATCCTCGAAATTCGAGCAGGACGATATTTCGCGGTACGCATTGCTGCTCGGCAGCCACACTTCCAGATCGTATGTTTTCGCCGACGAGAACCCCATATCGCCCGTGCATAGCGTGAGCACGCGATAAGGCAGGCCGAGCAGCTGCAGCACCTTCTCGGCGTTCTGCGTCAGCGACTCCAGCTCCGCATACGAATCTTCGGGCTTGCACAGCTTGACGAGCTCGATTTTGTTGAATTGATGCTGGCGGATCAGCCCGCGCGTATCGCGGCCCGCCGCACCCGCTTCGGAGCGGAAGCAGGCGCTGAACGCGACGTAATATTTCGGCAAATCGTCCGCCGCCAATATTTCCTCGCGATGCACATTCGTCACCGGTACTTCGGCCGTCGGAATCAAATAATAATCGGTATCCGCCAGCTTAAACAAATCCTCTTCGAACTTCGGCAGCTGTCCCGTTCCGATCAGGCTGTCGCGGTTGACGATATAAGGCGGCAGCAGCTCCTCATAGCCATGCTTGTCGCTGTGCAGGTCCATCATGAAGTTGATCAGCGCACGCTCCAAACGCGCCCCCAGCCCCCGGTAAAATACGAACCGCGAGCCGGTCACCTTGCCGGCCGTCTCGAAATCGAGTATGCCGAGCTCCTGCGCAATATCCCAATGCGGCTTCGGCTCGAAACCGAAATCCCGCACTTCGCCGATGCGCCTGATTTCCACGTTCTGCTCTTCGGATTTGCCGACGGGCACCGAAGCATTCGGAATATTCGGGATGGCCAGCGTCAGCTCGTTCATTTCCGCTTCCACGGCGCGGATTTCGTCGTCAAGCGCCTTGATCCGGTCGCCGACTTCGCGCATTTCGACAATGAGCGCCTCCGCGTCGCCGCCGCTTTTTTTCAGCCGGGCCACTTCCTGCGAAACGGTATTGCGGCGGTTTTTCAATTGCTCGGTTTCCTGCAGCATTTCGCGCCATTTCGCATCCAGCGCAGGGAAATCGGCGATGAGCTCGAACGGCTTGCCCCGGTCCTCAAGCGCCTGCTTGACTTGATCAAAATCGTTTCGTAACCGTTTGACATCCAACACGACTGAAAAAGCCCCTCTCTAACGCTTTAATCTGCTGTATATTCGCAAAAAGACTGCGTGCCAGCGCAGTCTTTTTCCCGTTTTTAAGCCTTGGCTGCCGCCGCTTCCTTCGCCATGTCCAGAAAATAAGCATGCAGCCGGTAATCGTCGGTCAGCTCCGGATGATAGGAGGCCGCAAGCAGGTGACCCTGCCGCGCGGTAACGATCTCCCCTTTATAAGTGGAGAGCACATCGACGCCTTCGCCTACCTCTTTAATGAGCGGCGCGCGGATGAACACGGCTCGCACCGGCTGATCGATGCCCTGAACGGGCAGATCGGTCTCGAAGCTTTCCCGCTGCCGTCCGAAGGCGTTGCGCGCAACGGTCATATCCATCAGCTGAAGATGCGCCTCTTCCTGGCCTTCGATCCGCTCCGCCAAAACAATCAATCCGGCGCAGGTGCCGAAGATCGGTTTACCCTGCTCCGAGAAGCTGCGAACTGCATCCATAAAGTCGTATTTCCGCATCAGCTTGCCGATGGTCGTGCTTTCCCCGCCGGGGATAATGAGCCCGTCCAGTTCGTCCAGCTGCTCCGTACGTTTGACCGCCACCGGCTCGCCGCCGGCCGACCGAATGCTGCGCATATGCTCCGCCACGGCGCCCTGCAGCGCCAGTACGCCTATCTTCATCGTTCATCTGCCTTCTTTCTTCTGCGTGCGGGCCGATATGGCGGGAATACCGCTTGGGGCATCCGCGCCGCCTATCGCTTCTTACCAGCCGCGATCCTGCATGCGCTGCGACGCGTCCAGCTTCGAAATTTCAATCCCCTTCATCGGCGTGCCGAGATTTTTCGACACTTCCGCAATGAGCTTGTAGTCGTCGTAATGCGTTGTCGCTTCAACGATTGCGCGGGCGAATTTTTCCGGGTTTTCGGACTTGAAAATGCCGGAGCCGACAAATACGCCGTCAGCGCCCAGATGCATCATCAGCGCCGCATCCGAAGGGGTCGCCACCCCGCCTGCCGCAAAGTTGACGACAGGAAGCTTGCCCGTTTCATGAACCCCCAGCAGCAAATCGTACGAAACGCCGAGATTTTTCGCTTCGGCATACAATTCGTCCTTGGACAGGTTTTGGACTTTGCGGATTTGGCCCGTAATCAGGCGCATATGACGAACCGCTTCGACGATATTGCCCGTTCCCGGCTCGCCCTTCGTACGCAGCATCGACGCGCCTTCCTGAATGCGGCGCAGCGCCTCGCCGAGATCCTTCGCCCCGCAGACGAACGGAACCGTGAACTGGCTTTTGTCAATGTGGAATACTTCATCGGCCGGCGTCAGCACTTCGCTCTCGTCGATGTAATCCGCGCCCAGCGCCTCAAGCACCTTCGCCTCGACAAAATGTCCGATCCGCGCTTTCGCCATAACCGGAATCGAAACGACTTTCATAACCTCTTCCAAAACGGTCGGGTCGGCCATACGGGCGACGCCGCCTGCCGCGCGGATATCGGAAGGGACCCGTTCCAGCGCCATAACGGCCGTCGCGCCGGCCGCCTCGGCGACTTTCGCCTGCTCCGCGTTCATGACGTCCATAATGACGCCGCCTTTTTGCATTTCTGCCATACCGCGTTTAACGCGCGATGTTCCTGTCTCCATGTCCAAAGCCTCCTAATTCATTCCGTTACTGCTCTAACCAAATATTTTACAGCATCCCGTTTCAATCGACAATGGTCCATTCATTCCTAAGCTGAACGCTGCTCAACCTTAAAACAGATTCACGATTCCTTTAAACAAGCCGACGAAGAAGTTTCCGATCGAGCGGAACATGAGCCGCCACCAGCTTGCCTTCTCCGCGTCCTCCGCCGTAATCAGATTGACCGATTTCGTAATCGTCGTACCGGTATCCGGATCCTTATAGGTGTAAGTCGCCGTACCGACCGCCGTTCCGGCCGCGATCGGCGCCACCAGATCGGTTTTAAGCGAAACCTTCGGTGCGCCAAGCTGCGTATTGCTGCCTTTCTTAACGAGCAGCGACACCTCCGACTGCGTGACGATGGGCACCTCCGTAGATGCACCTTTCTTTATTGTGACCGTTTGTGCAGAATCTACTACCGATTTCGGATTCACAAGCGTTTTCTTCTCGAAGTTGTTGAACCCGTAATCGAACAGCTTCGCCATCTCCAGAAAACGCGCGCCTTCGGATTTCGTGCCCATCACGACCCCGATCAGCCGCAAATCGCCTTGTTTGGCCGTACCCGTGAAGCAATAGCCGGCTTTGCTGATGAAACCGGTCTTCATCCCGTCCACGCCCGGATAAGCATACATACGAAAATTCGGAATATCCTTGTTCGTTGCAAGCATCCAGTTATAATTGATCATCGGATCTTTATCTCGCGGCCGAAATTTATAGGAAGGAATTTTCGAATAGTCCAGAAACTCGGGATGATTCTTCAGCAGCAGCCGGGCAAATTTAGCTTGGTCCGCCGCGGAGATAACCGTTGTATCGGCTAGGCCGGTCGCGCTTGTGTAATGGGCCGACGTGATTCCCAGCTTTTTGGCCATATCGTTCATTTTCTGAACAAAGCCCTGTTCCGTGCCCCCGATGGCATCGGCAAGCGCGACGGTCGCATCGTTGGCCGAGCCTACCGCCATCGCAATATACAAATCCTTGACGGTATATTTCTCTCCTTCGGCCAAATACACTTGCGAACCGTCCGCAGGCGTCGATGCCGCCTCCTTCGTAACGGTGACCACCGTATCCCATTTCAGGCGTCCAGCTTTAATTTCATCGAGCACAATGTATTCCGTCATCATTTTGGTCATGCTGGCCGGAGGCCGAACGGCATCCTGGTTCACTTCGTACAGCACTTGACCCGTGTCCGCATCGATCAATATGGCCGATTGAACATTTAATCCCAGCGAATTTTCGACAAATTCGGAATTATCCGCGGCAAATGCCGAATTCGCACCGACGATCATCACAAAAAGCCATAAGGCCAGCATAGCGGACATTACCGGCTTCAGACGCACCGGTCCCTTGTTCCGTTTCAACGCAGTCTCTCCTTTTCTCCCATGAGTGATTCTATTATTGTAACACAAGGAGCATACGCGAAAAAAGACAAGCAGGGAGCGGTGAATCCACCGTCTCCCTGCTGGCGGCCGAGCCATCCGGCGCTCCCATCGCGCCGAAGCCCGAGCGATCGTTTCGATGCGGCTGCTGAGCGTTAAAGCGAGTAATTCGGCGCCTCTTTCGTAATCTGCACGTCATGCGGATGGCTTTCGCGCAAGCCGGCATTCGTAATCCGGACGAACTGCGAATCGTACTTCAGCTCGTCCAAATTTTTCGTACCGCAGTACCCCATGCCGGAACGCAGCCCTCCGATCAGCTGATGCACCGTATCCGCAAGCGGTCCCTTATACGCAACACGGCCTTCGATGCCTTCGGGGACCAGCTTGTTTTCGTTTTCCTGAAAATAGCGGTCCTTGCTGCCCTCTTTCATGGCGCCCAGCGATCCCATTCCCCGATAAACCTTGAAGCGGCGTCCCTGATAAATTTCGGACTCGCCCGGGCTTTCCTCGGTGCCCGCAAACAGGCTGCCGATCATGATTGCGCTGGCTCCGGCCGCTATCGCCTTCGTCACGTCGCCGGAATATTTGATGCCGCCGTCGGCAATAATCGGCACCTTGTATTCCCGCGCGACAGAGGCGCAGTCATAGATGGCGGTAATTTGCGGCACGCCGATGCCGGCAATAACACGCGTCGTGCAGATCGATCCCGGACCCATGCCCACTTTCACGACGGAAGCCCCGGCTTCGATCAGGTCGCGGGTGCCGTCGCCGGTCGCGACGTTGCCGGCAACGATGACCAGATCCGGATATTTGGCACGCAGTTTACGCACCGTCTCCAATACATTTTTATGATGCCCGTGGGCCGTATCGACGACCAGAACGTCGATACCGGCTTGTACAAGTGCCTCCGCGCGTTCCATCGTATCTTTAGCTATCCCGACCGCGGCGCCGCACAGCAGCCTGCCCTGGCGGTCCTTCGCCGCATTCGGGAACTGAATCGCCTTCTCGATATCCTTTATTGTAATAAGGCCTTTAAGCGTATTCGTATCATCCACTAAAGGCAGCTTCTCGATCTTATGCTGTTGGAGCAGCACTTCCGCTTGCTGCAGGGTCGTGCCGACCGGTGCGGTAACCAGATTTTCGGAGGTCATCACTTCGCTGATTTTCATCGAAAAATCATGGTTAAAACGCAAATCGCGGTTGGTGATAATCCCGACCAGTTTGCCGTCGCCGTCTACGACCGGTACGCCCGATATCCGATATTTACCCATCAGCTCTTCCGCATCGTATACATGATGATCCGGCGTCAGCGAAAACGGGTTCGTGATGACACCGCTCTCCGAGCGCTTCACCCGATCGACTTCTTCGGCCTGCTGCTGTGCCGACATATTCTTATGAATGATGCCGATGCCGCCCTCCCGCGCCATCGCAATCGCCAAAGCCGATTCCGTTACGGAATCCATCCCCGCGCTCATCAGCGGAATGTTTAATTTTACGTGCTCGCTGAGGCTTGTCGATACATTGACTTCCCGCGGTAAAATATCCGATCTGCGGGGCACGAGCAGCACATCGTCAAAGGTTAATCCCTCTTTGGCGAATTTGGTTTCCCACACAAGTATGTTCCTCCCTCAAAGGTGAAATTTGCCTGTAATGATGCTTGTTTACGGCGTTTGTGGTACGACCTCTCCGTATATTATTGCAATAGTAGCAGAGGGGTTAGGGGCTGTCAAGGTAACTCGAAGGGTGCTTTTATGGCGATTTCAGAAACGATGAACGCGCCGTCGAGCCCATGCTCTTGTATGGCAAACGAAAACCTGATGGGGAATAGTATGAGCTTCATTCGGGATCCGGTTGTGAAGGAGTTCAGACCAAAACAGGGGAATGTTGGGGGATCAATATGAAACAGCTGACGTCGCCTTCCAGCGGCGGTGAATCGATACGGAACCTAATGCGAAAGGTCAACTGTCCCAAATGTTAATTGACCTGTATTAAACAACAAAAAAACCGACTCGCATTTAGCGAATCGGTTTCGTGCTGCTTGGCGACGTCCTACTCTCCCAGGACCCTGCGGTCCAAGTACCATCGGCGCTGGAGGGCTTAACGGTCGTGTTCGGGATGGGTACGCGTGGTTCCCCTCCGCCATCGCCACCAAACGGGGTGTTGAACTCGGTTCGAGCTTGCGCCCAATCCGTCCAACTGTTTCAGGGCGTTACACCCTGAAAACTGGATACGAACATCCGATTAACCTTTAGCTGGTCTTCCGAAGCGGCCTTCACGTGTCCGTGAACACCGATAGGATAAGCCCTCGACCGATTAGTATTCGTCAGCTGCACACGTTGCCGCGCTTCCACCTCGAACCTATCAACCTGGTCGTCTTCCAGGGGTCTTACATACTGGGAAATCTCATCTTGAGGGGGGCTTCACGCTTAGATGCTTTCAGCGCTTATCCCGTCCGTACTTGGCTACCCAGCGGTGCTCCTGGCGGAACAACTGGTACACCAGCGGTACGTCCATCCCGGTCCTCTCGTACTAAGGACAGCTCCTCTCAAATTTCCTGCGCCCGCGACAGATAGGGACCGAACTGTCTCACGACGTTCTGAACCCAGCTCGCGTACCGCTTTAATGGGCGAACAGCCCAACCCTTGGGACCTACTTCAGCCCCAGGATGCGATGAGCCGACATCGAGGTGCCAAACCTCCCCGTCGATGTGGACTCTTGGGGGAGATAAGCCTGTTATCCCCAGGGTAGCTTTTATCCGTTGAGCGATGGCCCTTCCATGCGGTACCACCGGATCACTAAGCCCGACTTTCGTCCCTGCTCGACTTGTCGGTCTCGCAGTCAAGCTCCCTTCTGCCTTTACACGCTTCGAATGATTTCCAACCATTCTGAGGGAACCTTTGGGCGCCTCCGTTACGCTTTAGGAGGCGACCGCCCCAGTCAAACTGCCCGCCTGACACGGTCCCTCTACCCGTTTCAGGGTAGCAGGTTAGAACTCCGATACGATCAGGGTGGTATCCCAACGGCGCCTCCACCGAAGCTGGCGCTCCGGCTTCTTAGGCTCCCACCTATCCTGTACAGATCGTACCAAAGTCCAATATCAAGCTGCAGTAAAGCTCCATGGGGTCTTTCCGTCTTGTCGCGGGTAACCTGCATCTTCACAGGTATTAAAATTTCACCGGATCTCTCGTTGAGACAGCGCCCAAGTCGTTACGCCATTCGTGCGGGTCAGAATTTACCTGACAAGGAATTTCGCTACCTTAGGACCGTTATAGTTACGGCCGCCGTTTACTGGGGCTTCGGTTCACAGCTTCGCCTTGCGGCTTACCGCTCCCCTTAACCTTCCAGCACCGGGCAGGCGTCAGCCCGTATACTTCGCCTTACGGCTTCGCACAGACCTGTGTTTTTGCTAAACAGTCGCTTGGGCCTTTTCACTGCGGCCCCCTCGGGCTATTCACCCTACCGAGGCACCCCTTCTCCCGAAGTTACGGGGTCATGTTGCCGAGTTCCTTAACGAGAGTTCTTCCGCGCGCCTTAGCATACTCTGCTCGCCTACCTGTGTCGGTTTGCGGTACGGGCACCTTCACCTGGCTAGAGGCTTTTCTCGGCAGCCGGAGCCCATGACCTTCGGTACTGTAATTTTCCCTCCCCATCACAGCCCAGCCTTATCGGTTGACGGATTTGCCGATCAACCAGCCTCACTGCTTGGACGGGGCATTCCATCGCCCCGCGTCACTGCCCTTCTGCGTCACCCCAATCGCTCATAACGGTTTACGGTGGTACAGGAATCTCAACCTGTTGTCCTTCGACTACGCCTTTCGGCCTCGCCTTAGGTCCCGACTTACCCTGAGCGGACGAGCCTTCCTCAGGAACCCTTAGGCTTTCGGCGGACAAGATTCTCACTTGTCTTTTCGTTACTCATACCGGCATTCTCACTTGAATACAGTCCAGCACTCCTTACGGTATACCTTC
>NZ_JAQGPL010000001.1:15000-80000 GCF_028826105.1 Paenibacillus humicola | reverse complement strand
CTTCGCATGGTGGCTCCGCTCAAACTTACGGCCGAACGGATCGATGCCGAGCGCGCGCAGCTCGTCCAGCTTATCCCGGCGAATTTGCAGCAGCTCGCTAATTTCCTGCTCTTGCGTTTGATGCTCCACTTCGTTCAACTCCTAACGTTTATACCAACGGGTAAATCGGGAGCGGCCTTCGCCGTCCGGTGCGGATCGCACGTCTCATCGCGTGATACGGCCGGGAACGGGCAGCCCAATTAGAGAAAAAAGCTTCCGGAGGAAGCTTAGTCGCAAAACAATCAACCTTCTTATTTCTTGATATCGACGATTTTATATTGAATAATGCCGGCCGGAACGCTCACATCGACGACGGTTCCTTTTTTCTTGCCGAGAATCGATTTGCCGACCGGACTTTCGTTCGAAATTTTATTTTGCAGGGGATCGGATTCGGCCGTCCCGACGATCGTATATTCCATCGTGTCGCCGTATTCCATATCTTGAACCGTTACGATCGAGCCGATGCTCACCGTATCGATGTCGATTTCGTCGTTGTTGATGATGCGGGCGTTGCGAAGCATTTTCTCCAGCGTGATGATGCGCCCTTCGATAAACGCCTGCTCGTTCTTGGCGTCTTCGTATTCGGAGTTCTCGCTGATATCCCCGTAACCGATCGCGATTTTGATCCGCTCGGCGACTTCGCGGCGCTTGACCGACTTCAGGTTCTCGAGTTCTTCCTCCAGCTTCTTGAGCCCGTCCTGCGTCAAAATGATCTCTTTATCGCTCATCTTACCGATTCTCCTGTCGTGTGACAATTTTCATACCGCGTATGAATTCACTGTTACTTAATATATTACGCTCCATACCAATGACACCGCCGGAAGACGGTCAGGCTAGTCAGCTTACTAAGCAGACGGACGATTTTACTCGCGGATGGCCCGGCGCCGCGCCGGCAAACGCCGGCGCATCGCGGAAAGTCACCGCCGAAACGGTAAATTCTAATTTATTGCAAAATTATATTTCAAATTTACCCCAGATGTCAACGAAACGGGTACGGTCGTCGAGAGCCGGTTTGAAAACGCTTCACTTCTTCGCTGACAGCATACGGAGTCCGTTGCGGGAAACCGCAGACGCCGCATGCGTTGTTTAATGATAAACGACCTCTTCGGAGGAGGCGCCGGATCCTGCAGCCGGACGTTCGCCGTCTTCTCCGAGCGAGTCGATGTACTGCTCTAAAATGCGAACCATGTTATCGCGGCTCGTTTCTTCCATAATCGTATCCTTGACGCGCGCGGCTCCCGGAAGTCCTTTCAAATACCAGGCCAAATGCTTGCGCATCTCCCGGACGGCGACGGATTCGCCCTTCAGCTGGACAAGCCGGTCCATGTGCACGATCGCAATTTCCATTTTCTCGCGCGGCGACGGGTCGGGAAGAAGCTCGCCCCCCGTCAAATAATGAACGGTACGGTACAGCATCCACGGATTGCCGAGCGCACCCCTTCCGATCATGACGCCGTCGCAGCCGGTATGCTCGAGCATTTTTTTGGCGTCCTCCGGCGTAAAGACGTCGCCGTTTCCGATAACGGGAATGGAAACCGCTTGCTTGACCTCTTTTATCATATCCCAATCCGCTTTGCCGGTATACAGCTGTTCGCGCGTCCGCCCATGGACGCTGACGGCTTTGCCGCCCGCGCGTTCGACGGCCCTGGCGTTGTCCACGGCATAGATATGCTCGCTGTCCCAGCCGATGCGCATTTTGACGGTGACCGGCTTGCTTACGGAATCGACGACAGCCGAAACCATTTCATAGATTTTGTTCGGATCGAGGAGCCAACGGGCCCCCGCGTCGCATTTTGTCACCTTCGGTACGGGACAGCCCATGTTGATGTCGATAATGTCCGCGTTTGTCTGCTTGTCGACAACTTTCGCGGCTTCCACCAGCGATTCCCGGTCGCCGCCGAAGATTTGCAGGCTGAGCGGTTTCTCGCGTTCGTCGACAAAGAGCATCTCCATCGTCCGCTTATTGCCGTGCAAAATCGCTTTGTCACTGACCATTTCGGCGCAAACTAGGCCGCAGCCGAACTCTTTGGCTATCAATCGAAAGGCCGGGTTGCACACGCCTGCCATCGGCGCAAGCACGACCTTGTTTTTCATCTCGATGTTTCCGATTTTTAGCATGTGCGCATCGCACTCCTTTCCGAACGCTGCGTTCGTTCGCCGCTTAAGGTTGTTTCTTCTCCGCCGTGAGCTCCTCGTAGCTGATGCCGAGCGTGGCGCATATGCGCTCCAGCAGCTTAGGGTCCGCTTTTCGCGTTCCCCGTTCGAGCGAACCGAGCACGGCAACCGAAAGGTCCAGCTTCTCCGCCAGCTCCTGCTGGGTGTAGCCTTTCAGCTTCCTGAATGCTCTGACACGGTGCGCCAATTGATCGTATTCCATAACATGATGCCTTCCTCTCCAACCGAAGCCGCCTTGTCCGCCGCCTCCGACACCTTTTCGTAAAAAGGATGCCCGGCAGGCAGCACATCGCGCAGAGGAACAAGCACGAAAGCCCGTTCCATCATGCGCGGATGCGGAAGCGTCAGCTCGTCTTGGGTCATAACGATATCGTCCGCCAGCAATAAGTCCAAATCGATCGTCCGCGGCCCCCACCGGATCTCTCTTGTCCGCCCCAGCTCATTCTCGACGTCGAGCATGACATGCAGCAGCTCCAGCGGATCAAGTGAGGTGCGAAGCTCCGCGGCCATATTCAAAAAAGGGGGTTGATCGGTGAAACCGACCGGGTCGGTTTCATAAACGCCCGATACGCGCTCCACACCGATACGAGGATGCCCGTCGAGCCGCTCAAGCGCCTCCTGCAGCAGATGAACGCGGTCACCGATGTTGGAGCCAAGCGCGATATAAGCCAGCATCACCCGATCCCCGGCCGCGCCGGTTGGGTGAGGCAGAATGTGCTCAGTCATGTTTGCCACGCTTTCTCGAAAGCTCCACGGTTACGCCGTCGAACTGAATGTCAAACGGCGGATGCGGCTTCGTTACCCGGACGGTCACTTCATTGACATTAGTATAAGCGTCCAGCACCCGCGATGCAATGCCGCCGGCCAAAGCTTCGATCAGCTTAAACGGCGGCCCTTCGACGATTTGTTTGATCAACTCGTGGATGCCGGCATAATTGACGGTGTGCTCCAGCTCGTCGGTTTCCGCCGCCCGGGTTAAATCGAGCCGCAGTTCAAGATCGACGTAAAATTGCTGGCCCAGTTTATTTTCCTCGGGAAACACGCCATGATACCCGAAAAAACGCATACCCTGCAGCAGCATCCGGTCCATTGCGCGCACCTCCTATGTTGTCGTGGATTTATACATGATGGCGTCTGCCATCGAAGCACAGCGCTTCATATCGCGGACATCGTGGACGCGCATGATCTGGCACCCCTGCGCGATGCCAAGCGCGACGGTCGCCGCCGTGCCGAACGCGGCCTCGCCGGCGTCCAGCCGCAGCGTCTCGCGGATGAACTTTTTGCGCGACGTGCCGAGCAGCACCGGATAGCCGAGCGACGTCAGCCGGCCGAGGCTGCCCATGAGCCGCAGGTTGTCGCCGGTCGTTTTGGCAAAGCCGATGCCCGGATCGAGCCAGATCGCGTCATCGGCGACGCCGCCGGCGCGGGCGATGGCGACACTCGCCCGCAGGTCCGCGACCACATCCGGCACCAGGTCCGCGTAATCGCGGGCGTGCCGGTTGTGGCTCGCAATGACGGGGCAGCCGTATTCGGCGGCAACCTGGGCCATTCGGGGGTCGGCTTTAAGACCCCAGACGTCGTTGACGATGTGCGCGCCGGCCTCGAGCGCCAGGCGCGCGGTCTCCGCCTTATACGTGTCGATCGAGACCGGCACGTGGGGAAGCGCTTTGCGCACGGCGCGGATAACCGGCAGCACGCGCCGCAGTTCTTCTTCGAGCGGCACGGGGTCGAAGCCGGGACGGGTCGATTCGCCGCCGATATCGATGATGTCGGCGCCTTCCTCTACCATCGCGCGCGCATGGGCGACCGCCGCCTCCACGCTATTGTAGCGGCCTCCGTCCGAAAACGAATCCGGCGTCGCGTTCAGGATACCCATAATAAGCGTCCGTTCGCCCAGCTCGAGCCTGATGCCGCCATCCAGCTCGTAGATGCGTTTGTATGGGGCCGCCGCCGCGGCATCGTTCCCATGAAATCCGGCATGCTTCTCCGTCATCGCTGCTGTCCATCCTTTCCCGTCTGCGACGCAATATCCGCGCGATAGGCGGCAAGCAGTTTGCGCGCGACCGGTCCGGCCGAACCGTCTCCGATTCGCAAAGCCGTCCCCTCGAGGCCGCGCAGCTCCGTAACGGGAACGAGCTCCTGTACAGAATTCGTTACCCAAATTTCCTCCGCTTGAATTAACCGGCTCCAGTCAAACAAGCCCTCTTCGACGCGCAAACCGGCATCGGCGGCAAGCTCGATGATCCTCGCCCGGGTGATGCCCGGCAAAATACCCGTAACGAGCGAAGGCGTGCATACCGTCCCCTCCGCAACGAAAAACAGATTGCTGACGATTCCTTCGGCAAGCAGACCGTCCTTCGTTAGCATCAGCCCTTCCGATCCGGGAGCGGTGCCGAGTCCGCGCAGCTCCCTCTTGGCTATAATATTGTTCATATAATGCAGCGACTTCAGACGAAGTTCGCCCTCGGGCGTGTTGCGGCTTGTCCGCAAGAGCGCGAGCTGCCGGCCGGTCTCGTACAGCCCGGGATCGGCAGCCGGCAGCGGCTTGGCCATCAGCAGCTCGACCGGCTCGGAGTAATCGGCGGGCGGGAGCCCGAGCTCCCCTTCGCCGGCCGTCACCGTCAGGCGAACGTAAGCCTCATCCAGCCCGTTCGCGCGCATGAGGTCCGCCAGCAGGCTTCGAAGCGCCGCTTCGTCCGGCCGATAGGCAATACCGAGCGAGCGGCAGCCCTCTTCAAGCCGCTGTAAATGCCGCTTCAACAGATAAGGCCGCCCGCCGTTATAGGTGCGAAACGTCTCGAACAGTCCCATGCCATACAAAAAGCCGTGATCGTAGACCGAGATCACGGCTTCCTCCGAAGGACGAACCGCGCCCCGCATGCCGATTTTCATCGCGCTGCGCCTGCCCGGAGACGCAAAAAGTTACGGAGCAGCAGGAGTCCGTTCTCGGTAATGATCGATTCGGGATGAAATTGTACGCCTTCGATCGGATATTCCTTATGGCGAAGCCCCATAATTTCGCCCTCCGCCGTTTCCGCGCTAATTTCCAGGCAGTCCGGAAGCGTTTCTTTTTTGACGATCAAGGAATGGTACCGGGTTGCCGTAAACGGCGACGGAATGCCTTCGAAGATCGTTTTACCGTCGTGCAAAATTTCCGATGTTTTGCCGTGCATCAGCTTTTCCGCCCGCACGACGTCTCCGCCGAACGCCTGTCCGATCGACTGATGCCCGAGGCAGACGCCGAATATCGGGATCTCGCCTTTGAACCGGTCGATGAGCGCAAGGCTGACCCCCGCTTCGTTCGGGCTGCACGGGCCGGGGGAGATTAAAATATGATCCGGCCCGAGCGCGGCGATGCTCTCCAGATCGACCTCGTCGTTGCGCTTCACGACGATCTCCTCGCCAAGCTCACCCAAATATTGGACCAGGTTATACGTAAACGAATCGTAATTGTCGATAACCAAAATCATGTGCGTCTACCCCCTCGGAATATGTTCGGCCGACCGCTCGCTGTATTCGATCGCTTTCCACAGCGCCTTCGCCTTGTTCAGCGACTCGTAATATTCGCGCTCCGGCACGGAATCGATAACGATGCCCGCTCCGGCCTGCGTGTGGACGACGCCGTCCTTCACCGTCATCGTGCGAATAATAATATTAAATTCCATATCGCCGCCGTAGTCAATCCAGCCGAGCGAGCCCGTGTACGGTCCCCGGCGCACGGGCTCAAGCTCCTCGATGATCTCCATCGTGCGGACCTTCGGCGCTCCCGTGATCGTACCGCCCGGAAACGTCGCGGCGATGACGTCGAAGGCGTCCTTTCCTTCCGCCAGCAAGCCTTCGACCTGCGAGACCAGATGCATCACGTGGCTGTAATATTCGATCGCCATCAGCTCTTTCACTCGTACGGAGCCATAAGCGGCGATCCGCCCGAGGTCGTTGCGCTCCAAATCGACGAGCATGATGTGCTCCGCCCGCTCCTTCTCGCTCGTCCGGAGCTCCTCGGCCATACGCCGGTCCTCTTCTTCGGTCCGGCCCCGCCTCCGCGTGCCGGCGATCGGCCTCGTCGCCAGCCTGCCGTCCCGAAGCTCGACCAGCAGCTCAGGCGACGCCGAAACCAGCTGAAAATCGGGGCAGCGCAAAAATCCCATATACGGCGACGGATTGATCAGCCGCAGCCACTCGTACAGCTCCTCCGGCCGGGCGGCAAGCCGCCTGCTCTGCCGCAGCGACAAGTTGACCTGGAACACGTCGCCCTGAGCAATATAGTCCCGAATTCGCTGGACCGCTTCCATATAAGCCGTCTTGGGAAACGGGGAGGTAATGCCTTCCACCGCCTCGATATCGATATGCAGCGATTCCTTTTCCAGCCGCTCCGTCCGCATCCGGCATCTGTCTGCCGCTTCTTCGCCCGCGCCGCCGCTTGTCCATTCTTCCCACTGCCGGAGCATTGCTTCCGCCCTCCCGATCGCGTCCTCATAAAGGGAGCGAAGGTGATGCTCCGTCATGCCGGGCACGACTTCCGTATGGACGGCGCAAAACAGCACCTCTCCGATACGATCGATCACCCACAGCTCATCGAACCGCATGAACAGATAATCCGGCAGACCGAGATCGTCCGCCGCCGTTTCCGGAAGCCGTTCGATGGAACGGACAATATCGTAGCTCCAGAAGCCGGCGCAGCCGCCTGTCCATTTTGGCCCCCACCAGAGCCTGGGCGCTCTTCGCCCTTCCATCCAGGTACGCACGGTTTCGAGCGGTCCGCCCTCATAACGGGTCTTTGTCTCGCTTCGCCCGGAACGATCGTCCCTGTCCCATGCTTCGGCCCGTCCGCCCTTGCCGCGGATGACGGATGACGGCCCGATTCCCAAATACGTATACCGTCCGTCCTTCCCGCTTTCCAGCACAATCGCGTGCGAGTCGGCCGACCGCCAAGCCGGCTCCCAGGAAGCCGGCCGCAGCCGCTCCGGAGGCAGCGGCCGTTCCAGCAGCAGCGGAAGCGACGTATAACCTTCATTATGCCACAATACCCAGTCCGCAAATGCGGTCGATACGATCGCTTCCAATCCCCGCTCCATTCCTTCCCGTACAAGCCCCATGATGCCGCCTTCAAACCGCGCGCCCGTCCGCTCGTTATGTTTTGCAAGCTAGTATACCGAATCGGGGACGAAAAGGAAAGGGCCGTGTCAAATCCCGCCAGCCCGGCCACCCTCAGAAATTAGCCGCCTATGACAGGAGCGCCCGAAATTGCAAAAGCCGGGCTCCCGAAAAATCGGGGAACCCGGCTGAACCGGCCATGCTTGCTGCCGAACCTCGAGGTTATGACACGGCGTGCGTGCCGAACAGTCAGTTCTCGAAGTTGAACAGCGGCGTGGACAAATATCGCTCGCCGTTGGACGGAACGATTGCAACGACGCGCTTGCCCGCGCCCAGCTCTTTGGCCACCTGCAGTGCCGCAAAGATGGCGGCGCCGGACGAAATACCGCACAGAATGCCTTCTTCCTTAGCGGCTTTGCGCGCGGTTTCAAATGCGTCGTCGTTCTCGACCGTAATGATCTGATCGTAAATTTCGCGGTTCAGAATGTCCGGGATAAAGTTCGCGCCAAGACCTTGAATTTTGTGCGGTCCCGGCTTGCCGCCGGACAGAATCGGCGATGCCGCAGGCTCGATGGCGACAATTTTGATGCCCGGGAAGTTTTTCTTGAGCACTTCGCCGGCGCCGGAAATAGTACCGCCCGTGCCGATCCCGGCTACGAAAGCGTCCAGCTTGCCGTCCAGCGAGTTGATCGCCTCAACGATTTCCGGCCCTGTCGTTCTGCGGTGAACGTTCACATTCGCCTGGTTCTTGAACTGCTGCGGCATGAAGTAGGACGGGTTCTCCTTCAAAATTTCCTCCGCGCGGCGAACGGCGCCGTTCATGCCTTCGGAGCCCGGCGTCAGCACGAGATCCGCGCCGTACGCACGAAGCAGATTTTTCCGTTCGTTGCTCATCGTTTCCGGCATGACGAAAACCGCCTTATACCCTTTCGCTGCGGCAACCATGGCAAGCCCGATACCCGTATTTCCGCTCGTCGGCTCAATAATCGTATTGACGCCCGGCTTGATCAGGCCGTCGGCTTCGGCCGCTTCGACCATGCTGATGGCGATCCGGTCTTTCACGCTCGCGCCCGGATTTTGGTACTCAAGCTTGACGTAAATCTCTGCGCTGCCCTCGGGAACAAGCCGGTTCAGACGGACAAGCGGTGTATCTCCGATAAGTTCCGTAACGCTTTGTACAATTCTGGCCATGTTTGGTGAGCCTCCTATTCCGACTAAATCAGTAGGTTTTCCTTTATCTTATCAATCGTTTACATCCGTTGTCAATAGCGAGTTTCTGCGGTCCGCGCGTCTTCGCGGCACCTTCGGGCCGGCCCGGCCGCCGCTTCGGAGAAAGGAGCGCCCGATGCAAAAACGCGCGCCTACCCGAGGCACGCGTCACGTTTACTTCATGATCGCCGCTTTATATTTTGTCAGCAATTCCTCTTCCACTTCCGGCGTCGGGCTCGCTTTCGACAGCGCAACCTGGCGGCGGGCGATCTCCCGCTGTTTCTTGACGCTCATCGCGGGCCCGCTCCGCTTCTCCTCCAGCTTGACCACCGCCTGACCCCCCGGTACCGCGATCGGGCCGGCAACCTCGCCGATGCTCATGGCGGCAGCCGTTTTCATAACGCCGCCGCCGACAAACGGGTCGTCCGCATCGATAAGCCCCAGCTCGCCGCCATTCGCCGCCGTGTCCTTGTCCGTCGAATACGTCCGCGCCATCAACGCGAATTCTTCGCCTTTTCCCAGCTTGTCCAGCACCGCGTCTGCATCCTGCTTGTCCGCGGACAGGATCCAGGCCAGACGATACTGCACCTTCGGTTCAAACTCGTCTTTGTTTGCCTTGATGTAATCGTCGATCTCCCGGTCGCTCACGCTGATCGTCCGCGTGGCGATCTTCTCGAGCAGCAGCCGGTATTTCGCATCTTCCCGGACGGCTTCGGGCGTCAGCCCGAGCTGGTCCTTCATCGCCTGATAAAACGGCTGTTCGCCGCCGTACCCTTCCATCTCCTCCGCCAGCTCACTGTCCAGCTCCTCCGGCGAAACGCCGAGCCCATAGGCGGCGGCCTCCTGACGGACGGCCGAGCGTACCATTAAGGTATGCAGTACGCTGTCACCGTACTCGCTCCGCAGCGCCGCGGCCAGCTCTTCCTCGGTTATTTGCTCATCCCCGACGGTGGCTGCAACCCGGCCGGCCGACCGCGACGGCTCATTTCCTCCATTATCGGCCCCTCCGGTCTCCGAGGCGTGCGATTCGGCGGGCGCCGCCAGCACGCGCGTCACGACCACGACGGCAAGCACGATCATACAAAGGCCTTGCAGGATCACAACAGTCCTCAGTACCCGGTCTTTCCCCATCACATCCGGCCCCCGATTACGAAATCGGCTTCGGCTTCGCTTGATCGAGCAGCGTCATCAATTGCTCGCGGTCAAAGGCATACTTCTCGTTGCAAAAATGGCATACGACTTCCGCTTTCCCGTCTTCCTCGATGAGCTGCCTCAGCTCCTGCTCTCCCATGCTGATCAGCGTCCGTTCCACACGCTCTCGCGAGCATTTGCACTTGAATATGACGTCCATCCGGTCAAGCAGTTCCATATTCTCGCCCACAACCCAGCGGAGCAGTCCTTCCGGCGTCTCGCCCTGGTCCAGCAGCGCGGAAATCGGAGGCAGGACGGAAACCGACCGCTCCAGCTTCGCAATCTCATCTTCTTCGCAGCCCGGCATCATCTGTACGATAAAACCGCCCGCGTTGAGCACCCTGCCGTATTCGTCCACCAGCACGCTAAGCCCGACGACCGACGGCGTCTGTTCCGAGGTTGCGAAATAATAGGTAAAATCTTCCGCGAGCTCTCCCGAAACGATCGGGATGCTCCCCCGGTACGGATCCTTCAGCCCAAGGTCCTTGATTACGTGAATGTGGCCGCTTCTTCCTACTGCGCCCGCCACGTCCAGCTTGCCGAGCGCATTGCTGGCGAGCTGTACCTGCGGGTGATCGACATAGCCGCGCACTTCGCCGCGGGCATTCGCGTCGACGACGATTTGGCCGACCGGGCCGTCGCCCTTCACTTGAATCGTCAGCTTCTCTTCGCCCTTCAGCATCGCGCCCATCATCGCGCCTGCCGTTGCGATGCGTCCGAGCGCCGCCGTCGTCGTCGGGAGCGTCCCCTGACGGCGGCGGAGCTCGTCGACCAGCGCGGACGTCGTGACGGCAAACAGCCGCAGCTTACCGCCCCAAGCGGTGCCGCGCACCAAATAATCGTTGCTCGTGCTTTCCATTGTCATCTCCCTCCCGTCCTTCGATTACAATACCGTCTATATGCGTTAATGATCCTGATTGCGCTCGTAAATCATTCGCAGTCCTTCCAGCGTCAGAAGCGGATCGACCACTTCGATCGTTTCCGATTCGGCGGCGATCAGCTCGGAAAGACCGCCCGTCGCCACGACGCGCGGCGAGACGTTAAATTCGGTGCGGATGCGGCGAACGATGCCGTCCACCTGCCCCGCATAGCCGTATATGACACCCGCCTGCATGGAAGTAACGGGATTGCGGCCGATCACGCTTTTTGGTTTTACAAGCTCGATGCGGGGCAGCTTCGCCGCGCGCTGGTACAGCGCCTCCGTCGAAATGCCGATGCCCGGTACGATCGCTCCGCCCAGATAGCTGCCGCTCGGGTCGATATAATCGAACGTCGTCGCCGTGCCGAAATCGACCACAATAAGCGGCACGCCGTATTTCTCGATGCCGGCCACCGCGTTAACGATCCGGTCGGCGCCGACCTCGCGCGGATTTTCGTACCGGATATTGAGCCCGGTCTTGATGCCGGGGCCGACGACCAGCGGGCTTTTGCGCAAATATTGCGCGCACAGCTGCTCGAGCGTCCGCATAAGCGGCGGGACGACGGACGAAATGATAACCCCTTCGACGTCCGTCAGCCTCAGTCCGGCGATATGGAACAGGTTATGCACCATCATCCCGTATTCGTCGACGGTCGAGGACCGATTCGTGCTGAGCCGCCAGTGATGCAGCAGGTTGCGGCCCCGGTAAATGCCAAGCACAATATGGGTATTGCCCACATCGATAACAAAAATCACTTACGCCTGGCCTCCTTTTTTCCCGCCCAGGTCCAAGCTGATATCAAGCGATTGAAACGAATACGTGAGCGCGCCCACCGAAATGACGTCGACGCCGCATTCAGCAATGCCGCGGATCGTATCGAGCCGGACGCCGCCGGACGCCTCTACGATGACGTGCGGCGCGCGCGATTTGATGCGGGCGACCGCATCCTTCATCATGCCGCTCGGCATATTGTCCAGCATAATGATATCCGCGCCGCTTACGAGCGCTTCCTCCACCTGCTCGAGCGACTCCGTCTCCACTTCGATCTTCATCGTATGCGGGATGACGCTTCGCGCGGCCCGAACCGCGCCCTCAATGCCGCCCGAGCCTTTAATATGATTATCCTTGATCATCACGGCATCATATAAACCAAACCGGTGATTCGCGCCGCCGCCGACCCGGACCGCATATTTCTCCAGCACCCGGTGGCCGGGCGTCGTCTTGCGCGTATCGACGAGCCGGACAGGCAGCCCTTCCAGCGCATCGACGAACGTACGCGTCTTCGTCGCAATGCCGGACATCCGCTGCAGCAAATTAAGCGCCAGACGTTCGCCGGTCAGCACGGAGTGCGTGCTGCCTTCCACCTCGGCAAGTACGGTGCCCTTCGTCACCGCTTCCCCGTCGCGGACTAGCGGCCGAAACGACAGCGATTCGTCGACCGTATGGAACACGAGCTCGGAAACCGCGATGCCGGCGATCACGCCGTCCTCTTTCGCATGAATGACCGCCTTCGAACGGCTGTCTGCCGGAATCGTCGCCCAGGTCGTCACGTCGCCCGTTCCGACGTCCTCGGCCAGCCACGCCCGGATTTGCGCCTGCAGCGCATCGATGCCGATACCGCCGGTGATGGCGGCAAGTGCCGCGTTATACATATTCGATCCGCTCCTCGGTAACGCCGTATTCCCGATGCAGCACTGTATGCTTGCGCCACTTCAGGTCGTCCCTCTCCGGAAAATCTTCCCGGCAATGCGCGCCTCTGCTCTCTTCGCGCGATAAGGCCGCATTCGCGGTAAGCAGCGCGCACGTGAGCATATTGGCAAATTCGAATTCTTCCCTTTTCGTCAGCACCGACTGGAAAATAGGCAGCTGGCGCTTCAGCTCTTCAAGTCCCCTGCCAAGCCCTTTGCCGCTGCGGCGCAGTCCGACGTAGCGGACCATCACCTTTTGCAGCTTGAGCCGGCGCTCCACTACGGCCTGCATCGGCGCTCCGCTCCGATGCATCGACTCGGCATGGGCGGAGACGTCCGGCAGTAGCGGCTTCAGCCGGCTGATCCGATCAACGATGCGGCGCCCGAATACGATGGCCTCAGACAGCGAATTGCTTGCCAGCCGGTTCGCGCCATGTACCCCGGTGGACGAGCATTCACCGCAAGCAAACAGGCGATTGATGTTCGTCTCGCCGTTCAAATCGGTTTTCACGCCGCCCATCATATAATGCGCCGCCGGAGCGACCGGAATCCAGTCGGTCGTCAAATCGAGCCCGTACTGGAGACAAAATTCGTAAATGTTCGGGAACCGGTGCCGGATCATCTCCGCCGATTCATGCGTAATGTCGATATAGACGAAGGTCGACTTCGTCTCTTCCATCTCGCTGATGATCGCCCGGGCGACCACGTCGCGCGGCGCCAGCTCCAGCTGCTCATGGTAGCGCTCCATAAACCGCTCGCCTTTGATGTTCCGCAGGACGGCGCCCTCGCCGCGTACCGCCTCCGAAATGAGAAAACGCGGCGCTCCGGGGTAACACAGCGATGTGGGATGGAATTGAATAAACTCCACATCCTGTATGTAAGCGCCCGCACGATAGGCCATCGCAATTCCGTCTCCGGTCGCAACCTCCGGGTTCGTCGTGTAGCGGTACAGCTGGCCGGCGCCGCCGGTGCACAGAACCGTCGCTTTGCCGCGGACGAACAGACGCTGGCCGTCCGGCTTCTGCACTAAAGCGCCGATGCATTCGGAGCCGCTCGTCACCAGATCGATGACGAAATGCTCGTCCCATACTTCGATCCGCGAGTCGGCAACCGCTTTCTCCGACAGCGCGCGAACGATTTCAAAGCCGGTCGCATCCCCATTCGCATGCAAAATGCGGCGCTGGCTGTGCGCCCCTTCCTTCGTCAGCGCGTATTCGCCGTTCTCCTGATCGAAATGCGTTCCCATCCGCACCAGATCGTCAACCCCGCTCGGGCCTTCATGGACGAGCACATCGACAGCCTGATCCGAGCAGAGCCCGGCGCCGGCCGCAAGCGTATCCTGCCGGTGATACTCCGGCGAATCATCGCTGGAAATAACGGCCGCGATGCCGCCTTGCGCGTACCGGGTATTGCTGTCAAGCAGCGATTTCTTCGTAATCATCAGGACGCTGTTCGTCTCGCATGCTTTAATAGCGGTAAAAAGACCGGCAATGCCGGCCCCGATCACAATGACGTCCTTTTCGATGACAGGCAGCCCTTCAAGCTCGAAATCAACCAAATAACGCGGAATCATGAGCATCGAATTCCTTTCTTCGGAAAAGAGAGTAGCGCATGCTACTTCACTTGTAACATGCGCTCCAGGGACAAGCGGGCTTTCTCCGCGATTTGCTCGGGAACATAAATTTGCGGCTGCATCGTTTCCAAACATTTGACCAGCTTTTTCAGGTTATTGACCTTCATGTTCGGGCAGACTAAATATTTGGTTGCAAAATGGAATGTTTTGTCCGGGCTGTCGAGCCGCAGCTGATAGCCGGTTCCGTCCTCGGTGCCGACGATAAATTCTTTGCAATCCGACTCCTTGCAGTATTTGATGATCGCGGTTGTGCTGCCCACAAAATCGCCGAGCTTCACGACCTCGGGCCGGCACTCGGGATGCACGACAAACTGGGCATTCGGATATTTCGCTTTCATTTCCTCGACATCCTTCACGGTAAGCATGTCGTGCGTATTGCAGTACCCTTCCCAAATGATCATTTTTTTGTCGGTGTGGCGCTGCACGTAATCGCCGAGGTTTTTGTCCGGCACCCAGATCACTTCGTCGCCTTCGACCGAATTGACGACTTTCAGCGCATTGGCCGAGGTGCAGCAGATGTCCGTCTCCGCCTTGATTTCCGCCGAAGAATTGATATACGTGACGACGGTCGCGTTCGGATGCTGCGCTTTCAGCTTGCGAAGCCCGTCCACGTTCACCATGTCGGCCATCGGACAGCCGGCGCGTTCGTCAGGGATGAGGACGGTTTTGTTCGGCGCTAATATTTTGGCGCTCTCGCCCATGAAATGAACGCCGCAAAACACGATCGTATCCGCATCGGTCTGCGCCGCCTTCTGGGCAAGCAGGAACGAATCCCCGCGGAAATCGGCCACCTCCTGTACTTCGTCGCGCTGGTAATAATGAGCCAAAATAATTGCGTTGCGCTCTTTCTTCAGCTGCAAGAGACGTTCCCGCAGCTCGCGGTTTTGTTCCGCTTTCCGCTCGAGAGCCAGAGCCTCCATGGACCATTCTCCTCTACATCCTGACTTTGTGAACAGATGCACAAACTGGGTCGCAATCCGACGTCGACTGCGCACACAACCCGAGACCCCGTCGTTTATCTATAATGTGTCCATTCGTCGAAAGTTATCACCCTGAATACGGCGATTAACATTTAATTTACACAAGGCCACAGCGGCTGTCAACCGATAAAACGGCCCGTTTCGGACCTTCTTGGCAAAGATTTCGCCTTGGGCCCCGCGTACCGCCTTGCTGCTTACCCGTCCGCCCCCTGATGCGCCATCCGGCGATTTACCGGAGTGAACGGCGATCCAGCTTGCGGCTTGTCCGCCGTGAAGCCGATGAACCGGAGGAGTTCCTTCGTTCGATCGAGAAAAAAGGCGAGACATAACTCTTCAAAAAAATGCCCGCCGCGGAGTTCCGCAGCGGGCATCTTCTTTACCGATTCATCTTATTTATCGGGTTCACCGTTATTGCCGCCGCCCGTTTCCGGATCGGCAGGGTTCGGCTCGCCCGGCTCCTTCGTTTGGATCCGGACCTTGACGCCGCCGATCGTATCGATGGACGGCTCGGCTTTCGGTTCGGCCGCAGGCTCGCTGCCGTCCGTTCCGACGGGGCCGTCTGGGCCGCTCTCGATCAGACGCTTGATCTGCTCGAGCTCGAGCGTCTCTTCCTTCAACAGCGTCTGCGCGATCAGGTGCACTTCCCGGCTTTTCTCGGTCAGCAGGTTTTTGGCGCGCGTATAGCAATCGTGTACGAACGCCTGCATTTCCTGGTCGATCTCGTAGGCGATTTTGTCGGAATAGTTCTGCTCATGCCCGATATCGCGGCCGAGGAACACCTGTCCCTGCGAGCTGCCGAACTGCATCGGTCCGAGCTTGTCGCTCATCCCGTATTCCATGATCATGCTGCGCACGATGCTTGTGGCCTGCTTGAAGTCGCTGTAAGCGCCGGTGCCGATTTCGCCGATGAACAGCTCTTCGGCGACGCGGCCGCCCAAGAGACCCGTCACTTTGTCAAGCAGCTCCTGCTTCGTCGTCAGCATGCGGTCTTCCTTCGGCAGCATAATGACATATCCGCCGGCGCGGCCGCGCGGGATAATCGTCACTTTGTGCACCATGTCGGCATGCTCGAGGAAATAGCCGATAATCGTATGGCCGGCCTCGTGATAGGCGACAATCCGCTTCTCGCGGTCGCTGATGACGCGGCTGCGCTTCTCCGTGCCGACGATAACGCGGTCGATCGCTTCGTCAACCTCGTTCATCCCGATATCCTTCTTGTTGCGGCGGGCCGCAAGCAGCGCCGCCTCATTAAGCAGGTTCTCGAGATCGGCGCCGGTGAAGCCGGTCGTCCGCTTCGCAATGGTCTCCAGCTTGACGTCGCGCGCCAGCGGCTTGTTGCGGGCATGCACCTTCAGCACCGCCTCTCGGCCCTTGACGTCCGGACGGTCAACCGTGATCTGCCGGTCGAAACGGCCCGGGCGAAGCAGCGCCGGGTCGAGAATATCCGGGCGGTTCGTCGCCGCCACGATAATAATGCCTTCGTTGGCGCCGAAGCCGTCCATTTCGACGAGGAGCTGGTTCAGCGTCTGTTCGCGTTCATCGTGCCCGCCGCCGAGTCCGGCGCCGCGCTGGCGGCCGACGGCGTCGATTTCGTCGATGAAGATGATACAAGGCGCGTTCTTTTTCGCATTCTCGAACAGGTCGCGCACACGGGATGCGCCGACGCCGACGAACATTTCGACGAAGTCGGAACCGGAGATACTGAAGAACGGCACGCCCGCTTCGCCCGCAACCGCGCGCGCGAGCAGCGTTTTACCGGTACCCGGAGGACCTACGAGGAGCACGCCCTTCGGGATGCGGGCGCCGACGGCGGCGAATTTGCGCGGATCCTTCAGGAACTCGACAACCTCGACAAGCTCCTGCTTCTCCTCGTCCGCTCCGGCCACGTCCTCGAACGTAACCCGTTTCTTCTCCTCATTGTACAGGCGGGCCCGGCTTTTGCCGAAGTTCATCACTTTACCGCCGCCGCCCTGGGCCTGATTAATAAGGAAGAAGAACAGGATGAAAATAATCACGAACGGAATGATTGAGGTAAGGAATGTCAGCCAGATGCTCTCGCCCTGCATCGGCTTGACTGTCATTTGGAAGTCGTTCTTCGCCTGTGCGTCGTAAATCTCTTTGACCGCAAACTCCTCGATGTTCGCATGCGTGGAGAAATGCTTCGATTTAACGCCTTCCGGCGGATTTTTATAGTCACCAGTGACCTGATACGAATAGCCGTCGAACTGCATCGTCAAATCCTCGACGTTGTTGGTCTGCAGCGCTTGTCTCAGCTGGTCGTATCGTATTTCTTCGGTTGTATCGTTTTGGCTGCTGATAAATTGGAAGATCCCGACGGTCACTAAAAAAATAATCAAATAAAATCCAGTGTTCCGGATGATCCGATTCATCCCTTACCTCCTCTCAAGACGCTTCAAATATTTTACCATAGCATGTTTCCCCACTACAAACGAAAGGGAGATGAGGCATGTACGGCCGGGCACTAGCATGGAGTTTCTAGTCCTGCGTCTTAAGGACAAGTGTGCTTACTTCCCGTATACTTCAGGCTTCAGAACGCCGATCAGGGGCAAATTGCGGTATTTCTCCGCGTAATCAAGCCCGTATCCGACGACAAACGCATCGGGTAAAATGAACCCTTTATAATCGGCCTCGAGCTCGACCTTGCGTCCGGACGGTTTATCGAACAGCGTAACGAGCGTGACGGATTTGGCATTGCGCCGCTCCAGCACGTCGATCAAATAGCTGAGCGTCAATCCGCTGTCCACGATGTCTTCGACCAGGATGACCTCGCGTCCCTGAACGGGCGCGTCGAGATCCTTCATAATTTTGACGACGCCGCTTGTTTTGGTCGATTGCCCGTAGCTCGATACCGCCATAAAATCGATCTCGAGCGGAATCGTCATGCTTTTGACCAGATCGGCCATAAAAATAAAGGCGCCTTTCAGCACGCAGATCACGAGCGGATTGCGTCCATCGAAATCCCGGCTGATCGTTTCGCCAAGCTCGCGCACCTTCTGCTGAATTTGGCCGGCGTCATAAAGGACTTCTTGAATATCGCTAAGCAATGCCGGGACCTCCTACTTGTTGTACCTATACCTATGAATGAATCAGTGCATCTTATTCGGGTTGACCCCTGCCGTTCACCGGTCCTTCCGCCCGCACGCGCAGCACCCGCGACGTTGCAGCGGTAACCGGTGCGGCCGTCGAACGGCGGATACCGGGAATCCAGATGACGGTCCCTTCGGCATCGACAAGCAGCGGAAGCTTCTCCCGCAAAGAACGGGGGACGCGCTCGTCAACGAACATATCTTGCACTTTTTTGGTGCCGTTTAAACCCATCACCCGCATCCGGTCGCCCGGACGCCGGTTGCGCACCGTCAGCGGAAAGGAAATCCGATCGGCGTCGAATGCCGTCTCGTCTCGTCCGCGCGGCGTACGGCCGGCTGCCGTCAGCTCCTCCGCGAATGCGAGCGTGATACCCGCTTCCTTAATCCGCACGGCCGTTCCCGTTCCTGCCACGGTATATTCGTAAGCGACCGTATCAAGCTCGGCCGTCCGGGCCGCGTGCGCCCGGAGGAACCGGAGCTCCTCGTATTCCCGAACAAGCCGGACCCCGCCTCCCAGGTCCAAACGCGAGGACGACGCGGCGCCGTCCGCGGCGGCCGCCCGCACCGTTTCGACGGTGATGAAAGAAGTGGATTCCGTTTCCATTCCAACGTAATCTAATATTAGTTTAATCAATCTCCTTTGTAAAGCGACATGCAGGTCCAGCAGCGCTTTGCGGGTCATTTGGCATCCGTCGCGGCCGGGCCGGACGCAGGCGTCGAACGCGCGCCTCGCTTCCCGGTCCATCCAATCGTCCTCACGGGCGGCCAGCTCGGAGAGCCGGACCAGCGCGGCGGGGAGTTCAGGGTTGTATTCCTTCAGTGCCGGCAGCACGTCGAGGCGGACCCGGTTGCGGTAATAGTCGCGCTTCAGATTGCTGCTGTCTACGCTGTACGGAATGGCCCAATGTTTGCAGTAGCTCAGGATGTCTGCCTTGTAAATACGCAAAAGCGGCCGAATAAGTTCCACGTTTTTTTCGGTTCTGCGCATCGGGATTCCGGCCAGTCCGCCGGGGCTCGTCCCCCTTAAAATTCGCATGAGGACGGTCTCCGCCTGGTCGTCGGCGTGATGGCCCAGCGCGATGCGCCGCGCTCCGTTACGCTCCGCGACCTCATGCAGGAACGCGTACCTTTTCTCACGGGCCGCGACGTGCGGATTAAGTCCGGTTTCCTTTATATAGGAAGGAACGTCGATGCTGACCGTTTCGCAAGGCACGCCGAGCGCGGCCGCCAGCTGCCGCACGCCCTCCGCTTCGCGGGCCGATTCTTCGCCCCTGAACCCGTGGTCGACATGGGCGGCGACCAAGCGAAGACGCCCGGGCCCGGACAACCGGTGCAGCATATGCAGCAGCGCGGCCGAGTCGGGTCCGCCCGAGACGGCGACGACGATCGTATCGCCATCCGACCATAGCCGTTCCTCCCTCGCGGCCGCAGCTACTTCGATGAGCCATTTGTCCATCGCTTCCATTAGAGCCCCCTCCCGTTTCTCTTAAACGCGCTTGGGCGGCGAATGCACAAAAGCCGCCGCGTCCGCCTTGGCCTCCTTCATCAAGACCCGGTCCGCAGCAGCCAGTAAATGGTCGTGGCCAGCAAAATCGCCGAGACGGCAAACAGCCCCTTCATCCACCGGGGCGTCTCCGATTGCTTGCGCCGCTCCGGGCGCATCCACTGCTGCCAGGACGCCGCCGCCTCGCGCACGCTCCCGAATTCGCCAAGCAGCGCCTTGCGAAGCCAGCCGTCGAACGGTTTAAGCTCGGGGTTCGAGCGGGCGAGCCGGAGCAGCTCCTCGGGCGAACGCGTCTGCGGCAGCAGATTGGCGGTCAGCTGCGAAAGCCGGCGGTGCTCGCAAAGCTGAATGAGCAGCACCGCGAATGAGAACAAATCGTACCCCGCTTCCGCCGTCCGCGAGCCGGCGTTCCAATAGCCCCGGTCGTAGATCTCGGTAAACTGCCGGACGCTCTTGCCGAAAGCCGTGGCGCCGCCGAAATCGATAAGCTCCACGCGGCCGTAATCGAGCGCGATGACGTTCTCAAGCTTCAAATCGCCGAACGTCCACCCCGCTTCGTGCAGCTCCGCCAGCTTCATCAGCAGGCTGTAGCCGACGACCGGAAGCCATTCCATCCCGTGCCGGGACAAGTAGTCCGAGAGCGTCGAGCCGCGCACGTACTGCATCACATAAAACGGGTATTCCCGGCCGTCCAAGGCCCGGCAATCGTCGACATCGACAAGGAACGAGGCGCCTCGTTTCCGCCCGGCAATGGATTGCAGCACGTTAACCTCCGACTGCAGGTCGACCGCATCCGAGCCTACTTTCAGCGCATACCAGCTTCGGTCCCGTTCGACGAGGAACACTTTGCCGTTCGCTCCGGCGCCGAGCAGCCGTTCCACCCGGTAGCTGCCCTGCCTCCATTTGCCCCGGATGACCGTACCGCGCGGGAAGCTCTCTTCAAACGACGTGGTCACTCAGCATCCCGCCCGTTTCGTCATCATTCTTCCTATTACCATAATCGGGTTTTCGGAAAAAATCAATGACGTGCATGAGCGCTGGTCCCGTCGGCGTCGTACCCCGCATTTGCAGCTTCGGAAAGATCGACGTCACGCCGCCGACATCGCCCGTCCAGTCCAGGATTAGCCGGCAATCCTCGCCGTAAGCCGAGCCGGGAAAATGGAACACCGCGATTTCGCTGCTCCCCTGGCGGGACTGGAGGCTGAGCGCCAAATCCCGGATCGCTTCCTCGACGGCCGCGAGCTTCGGCTTCATGCTGGCGCTTGCATCGATTAGCAGGGCAACCTGCAGGCGGCTCGTCTCACCCAGCTCGTCGATGACGCGCACCACCTCGCCCCGCTTCTCCGGCGGCAGCGCTTCGATCGACGAGGCGCCAAACACATGCTTCAGCTCCCGCTGAACGGCCTGCTGTATCGTCTGCGCGACCGTTTTGCGCGTCAGCATTTGCACGGTTTGCGACAGCTGCCGCGTATGGGCCAGACGGCTGAGGCCGCCGCCCGAGCGGGCGATTTCCTCGATCTCCGACGCGCCGAATTCGCCAAGATCGCCTTGATCGACAACGCCTACGACGTTGACCGTGATGCCTTCCGCATAAGCCTGCGCGGCAGCGACGACCGGACTGACGCCGACATTGGAGCAGCCGTCGGTGATAAGCAAGATTTGTTTCATGACTCGTCATCCCCTAAAACATGGAATCTACCGCTAGTATCTCTACCAGCGTGCCCACTTTTGAGAGGAAATAATCAGCGGACAAACGAAAAAAGCCCGCCTGTTCAGGCGGACTTGTGCGGCGGCGGCCCGATAGACGGAGCCTCGATATAACGTATGCTTTTCAGCGGGCGAGCCTTTCCGGACCGGCCTCCGTTCGTTCGCGCCCCGATCGGACGGCCCGCCCCAGCGATTGCGGGATACCGGGCAAGGCGCCCCTCCCGCCATACCGTTCGCTTCTTCATCCGGCTTCGCATTCGGCGTATTTGCGCCGGCGGCGATTTCTTCCGTTTCGCTTTCAGGAAGCCCGTCTTGGCGAGCGGCTTAGGCCGGCCGGCGTCCTCCCTGCCCGGCGCCTCCTGCAGCGACTTCGAGCCGGATGCCGCGGACTTCCGTTCTGGCTTCTCCTCCTTGTGCGGGAGTTCCTCCTCCATGTCCACCGCTGCCGCAACCTCCGCCAGCGCAGGCTGGGCGGCTTTCTCCGCGTCCTGCTTTTGGCCGCGCTCCGCCAGACGATACTGCTCCCAGTAATCGTTCCAGGCCGGCGCCTTCTCCTCCTCCGATACCGTTAGTTGAACCGTAATATTGATCGTTACCGTTATTTTTTGAGCGCTCATAGGGCACGTCCTCTCTCATTTATATTCATTTTGGCGCACGGCCTGCGTGCAAAAGCGTATCCGGTCTATTCGTCGCTTATCGAAATCGATCGATCCTTCTGCCTCAGCTCACCGTCCTCGGCCGCTCCAGCTTGCTCAGGCCCGGCCAGCGGAACGTCGCCCACTCCGGCTGATGCTTGTCCACGCGAGCTACGACGACGGTCATATCGTCAAGAATGTCTCCTTTATGGTAGCGGACGACCGTTTCCAGCAGCATATCGGCGATTTCCTGCGGGTCCTCGGTCTTAAGCTCCTGGATGATCCGCTTCATCCACAGTTCCTTATTCACCGCGTGCCCCGGCGCATCGAAGATGCCGTCGGTCATCATGATGAGCGTATCGCCCGGCTGCAGCTGCACGCTGATCAGGTCGATGTCGATCTCCTGCAGGATGCCGACCGGCAAATTGTTCGCCGAAATCGGAATGACCTCGCTGCCCCGCTTGATGAAGCTCGGCGTCGAGCCGATTTTCAGAAACGTCGTCTTCGCCGTATACATATCGATAAGCGCAACGTCGACGGTTGCGAAAATCTCTTCGGACGACCGCAGCAGCAGCACCGAATTGACCGACTTGATCGCGAGCTTCTCGTCCATCCCGGACTGCAGCAGCTGCTGCAGAATCGTCAGCGCCGTGCTGCTCTCCACTTTGGCCCGCTCGCCGTTGCCCATGCCGTCGCTGATGGCGACGGCGAACTTGCCGTTGCCGAGCTCGACGGTGCTGAAGCTGTCGCCCGACAGCAAATCGCCTCCTTTGGCGACGCCGGCTATGCCGGTTTCGACCTCGAACGCCTTCGCCGAACCGAAGACGACGAGCGCCGGCTCTCCGCTTTTGTCCGGGTATCGTTCCGACATGACCGCGATCGGCTCGCCGAGAATGTCGGAAAGCAGCGGCGCGATAATTTTGCGGCACTCGTCGTACCCGCGCCCGAACGCGTGGTACACTTCAATTTCTACATTTCCCTCCTCCAGATTGACGATATCGATGCCCTGTATGGATAAGCCGAGTCCCTCGAGCGCGTCGCGGATTTGCTCCTCCTGCAAATGGAGCTGCTGCCCCTCCCGCTTGATTTCGCGCGCCAAATCCTCCATCACCTGCGATACGCCCGACAGCTGCTCGGCGACCAGCTGCCGGGAATCACTCAGCTGCTTTCTCCAAATCTGGTCATGCTTGTACAGCTCGTACTCCTGGTTCATCACCCCCAGCACTTGATGCGCATGAATGCAGTGCGACTTCCAATCCTTGGGCACCTCCTTCGGCCCGATCTTCCGTCCTTCCTCGACCGATGTCATCATCTCGGTCATCATCCGGTAGGTGTCGTAAAAACGCCCTTCCCAGCACAGCGTTTTGCGGTGGCAGGAGCTGCACGTTTTCTCCGACGCCGCGTTCATGAAATGGTTTACCGCCTCCTCCCGTTTCTCGACCTCGCTGGCGCCGACGGTTTGTCCGAAGCTCTTCGACAGCTGACGGAATACTTCGGAAAACTGCGCCACGCGCTGCGCCGTCACGTCGCGTACCCGCTTCGCGTATTCGTGCTGCGACTTGATATGCTCGCTTGTGCCCGGCACATATTTCGAGATGGTGCGAACCATCGAACGCGGGGTAATAAGGAAGAACAGGATCGCCGCCACCGATTCCCAGGTCGACGACATGACGTCGGTCTGGCTGCCGACATACATGGACAGAATCGACGAGCCGAGCAGCATGCCGAAGGCAACCCCCATTTTGCCTCCGTCGCGCAGCAGTCCGGCGAGCAGCCCGGCAAAAGCGAGCAGGCTCATCTGCACGATGGCGTTCAGATCGGCCAGGCTCAGGATGAGGCCGGCGACGACGCCGACCGAGGCCCCGAGCGGCGCGCCGCCGACGAACGCAAACAGCAGCAGCATCGTTCGCGACATGATATGCTCAACCGACAGCCCGTAGACGGTCCAGCCGACCGCCCCGGTCATCACCGAGGCGAGCATGATCATGAGACAGATGATCTCCTCGCTCCGGAGCGCCGTCGTTTTCCGCGTCATCGTGAGTACCGGGACCGCCTGCACGAACACCAGCGTCAGCACGAATCCGAGCGCCGCCTCCACCGATACCATCATCAGCTTGTACCAGCTGAGCGAGTCGGCGATCACGACGCCGAACAGCCGGACAAGCAATGTAGACAGGAAGACAAGGAGCGGCGCGTAGTTCAGTTCGGCGCGTTCATACGTTTCCAGCCCTTTCAGCAGCAGGTAGAGGACGGCCAGCTCCATCGCGATCCACATCGGCTCGGGCGACAAGGCCAGCCAGCTTCCGGCCACGATCGCAAGTCCGACCGGGAACACCGCGTCCCGCCGTAAAAAATAAATGACGGCAAAGTAAGCGGCGGCAAACGGTGTCAGCGATTCCAGAATTACCGCCCGCCCGAGCAGGAAGCCGATTGCCACCAGAACGAAGGTCCATTTCCTCGACGCGATCATTTGCACCGACCGCCGCGTCGCCGCCCAATTCATTCCCTTCCGTACGGCCGACTGCACGAAGCTTGTCCGCCGCAGATCGGGGAACACCACCACGTTTTGTTTTTCGGTCACCCAAGACACCACCATTTCCGTTGTTTGTGTGCCCTTAATTATAGGAGCCCCCTCCGCGGAAGTTTGTCAGAAAGCGTTGTCAGCGCCAAAGTTTTTTCCGACAAATTCGCGTGAAGCCGCCGCTGCTTGTCGCCAGAGGCGCGAATGCAGCGTCAGCGCGGCTTTGCGGGCCCGCACCCTGCCGCCGTTCAGCACACGGTTCAACAAATTACGGTGCCGCTTCGCAGCCCGTTCGGGGCGAAACGCCGTCCGAACCTGTCGGCTTTGGTGGAGATGGCGGGAAAACTTTTTTGTTCGGGGAGGTATATTTTTCGAAACGGCGGCATAATCGGGGCAAAAAGAGGCGTTCGAGCACCGTTCCGCTTCGCCGAATCCAAGCGGGAGCGATTCGCAGGCCGAAATCTTGCCATATCGCGCTTACGAATCTTGCAATCTTTCGACGCAAGCCGCCAGCCGCATGATATACTCTAGCTAAGCTGAACCGAAATAAGAGGAGGAACCGATGTGAAAACCTATGAAATCGCTGTCATTCCCGGAGACGGAATCGGCGGCGAAGTGGTGCCCGCCGCGCTGGACGTGCTGAACGCCGCGGCCGACGTTCATGGCGGGCTGAAATGGAAGTTTGCGAGTTTTCCGTGGAACTGCGATTACTATATGGAGCACGGCAAAATGATGCCGGACGATGGATTAACCATATTGCAAGGATTCGACGCCGTCTTCCTCGGGGCGGTCGGCGACCCTTCCCGCGTGCCGGATCATGTTTCCCTGTGGGGGCTGCTGATCAAGATCCGACGGAGTTTCGAGCAGTCGATCAATATCCGGCCGGCCAAATTTTTTAAAGGCCTCGCATCCCCGCTCCTGAATCCGAAGGATTTCGACCTGCTGGTCGTGCGGGAAAACAGCGAGGGCGAATACAGCGAAATCGGCGGCCGCATCCATCAGGGCGAAGACCAGATCGCCATGCAAAGCTCGGTCTTCACCCGCAAGGGGACGGAGCGAGCGATGCGTTACGCCTTCGAGCTGGCCAAAACGAGAAAAGGCCATGTCACGAGCGCGACCAAATCGAACGGAATTGTCCATACGATGCCGTTCTGGGACGAGGTGTTCCGGGACGTAGCCGCCGACTACCCCGACATCCGGAACTCGTCTTATCATATCGACGCGCTGTCCGCTTTCTTCGTGACCCGGCCGCAAATATTCGACGTCGTTGTTTCAAGCAATTTGTTCGGGGACATTCTGAGCGACATCGGCGCCGCGGTCATGGGAAGCATCGGCGTCGCGCCAGCCGCGAATATTAATACGAACGGCAAATACCCGTCCATGTTCGAGCCGGTGCACGGTTCCGCCCCCGATATCCAGGGCAGAGGCATCGCCAACCCGATCGGGCAAATTTGGACGGCCAAAATGATGCTCGACCATTTCGGCGAATATGAAATCGCCGGCAAGCTGCTGGACGCCATGGAGCTCGTGACCGCACAGGGCATCAAAACGCCGGACATCGGCGGGTCTTCCTCCACGACGGAAGTGGCGGCCGCTATCTGCAGGGAGCTGAAACGAATGTAAAGCGAACTTCCGTGAAAATAGCTGCAGCAGCTTCGAAGGTGAACATCAAAAAGGCAGAGCCGGTTATGGCTCTGCCTGTATCGTTTGTATATGAATCGGACGCTGTCAGACGCGCTTCGCGCCGCGGCCGCCGCGTTTGCCTTCGGTATTCTTCTTCAGGGAAGAAATGCGTTCCTCGCTGTCTTTCAGAAAACGGGACATCTTATCCTCGAAGGAAGGTTTGCCGTAGGAAGGTTTGCCGGCCGATTTGAACGGTCGCCCGCCTCCGCCTCCGCCCGGACGATTGAAGCCTCCGCCTCCGCCTCCGCCTGGACGATTGAAGCCCCCGCCTCCGCTTGGACGGTTAAAGCCGCCCGGTCTTGGCTCCCGCTGCGGCGGTGCCGAGCCCTCCGGCCGGTCTATGGCCTGCTTGATCGAAAGCCCGATCTTGCCGTCCTTATCCACATTGATGACTTTCACGGTGACGATATCGTCCAGCTTCAAGTGATCCTTGACGTCCTTGACGTAATTATCGGCAATCTCCGAGATGTGAACGAGCCCCGTGACACCTCCCGACAAATCGACGAATGCTCCGAAATGCGTAATGCCTGTCACTTTGCCCTCTAACTTGGCGCCCACTTCAATTGCCATAGATGAAAATGTTCCTCCCTAAGCGTTATGCGAAGCCCGGTGTTAGCTTCGAAGATGGAGATTCGTCCGACATTAAAATAATTGGGAATTCGGTGCCTCTTAAAATGCCGCTACTACCAGTGATTATACCTCAGCAAGAGAAGCAAGGCAACAGACGGATGTCCCGTTTACGACGGTTATCGCACGGGAATAATTTGTTTCTCGCCTTGATTCAGCATGCCCAGATCCTTCTGCGCTTTCTGCCCGATATATTCTTTATCGTTCAGACGTTCGACCTGCAGCTTCAGGTCGTTCACCTGCTTGGTCGCGTCGTTGATTTGACTCTGTACGGCGGCCAGCTTCTTGTTCGCTTCGACCTGCTGTCCGACCTGGGAAACCATTTTGAATGTGCTCCATGCCATGAACAGCGCAACGATGCAAAACCATATTTTCAGCCGACGTTTCGTTCCAGCTTGTCTCACGTTCGTGTTCGGTTGGGTTGCGGTTGTCACCTTTGCGCTCCTCCTGTCGTCCTTATAATGGTGTATCAGTCCTTCTTCCGGCGGATCAGCCGCCATAGACGGAGGGCGAGCACCCGAGCCGACTCGGCCCTTGCCCGCAGCTTCAGCCTGTCTAATAGCGGCCCGAAGAGCTTCGCCATGCGGCGGCCCAGCGGGCGGAGAAGCGGCCTCAGCATCCAGCGGAGCAAAAGCCAGAAAGGACGAACCAATTGTACCACAATTTTGGACAGGAACAAAGTAAGCGCGATGAAAAAGGCGAAAATCACCTTGAGTAGGCGAAAAACGAGCATAAGGGGCTGAACGACCAGCAGGCGGAACGCCCGGATGGAGAAGCGGATCAGCGCGCGGACCGTTTCGATCGCGATATGCACCAGCTTGACGACGATTTTGCTGAAAACCCAGTAATACAATCCGATGCCGCACAGGAGCCCGATAAACACGTACAGCCGCACCTCGCCCTCGTTGTTTGCGGACAATACGTGAAACACGACGATGGTGGCGGCAATCCAGTACAGCAGATCGAACACCGGGATCCACCAGCGGTTAATCCGAAGCTCGTCCGATACGACGCGGTAGCCGTCGAAGACGACCCCCATCCCGATCCCGGAGAGCAGCATCGCCGCCATCGTCATCAATTGCACATTCAGGCTCACTTGAACAGCTTCCCGAGCAGGCCCTTCGATTTGCCGGCCGAAGTCCCGTCCAAGTAGGCGAGTGAATGGACGAGCCCCTCAATGGCGACAAGGCCCTGCTCCAGACTGAGGTGCTTCATATGCAGATTTTGCCCGCGAATCGCCAAATAGCCGAGCTCCGTCTCCAGCAGAAACTCCTCGTTGTCGAAGCTCTCCACGTTCATCACGCCGGTGATCTCCATAATTTTGCGGTTGAGCATTTTGACTTCCTGGCGCTTTTGCCCTTTTCCCTGATCGACCATCGTCCTGTCCCCCTCCTTCAACATCAATCTATGCCGGGGAGGACAGGTTTTAGAACGGGGGATTTGGCGCGGAGCGGGAAGACCGGCGGCAGCTTGGCGGCTTCCGGGGATAAGAGCAGGCGAGCGGCAAAAAGAAAACAGCTCCCTTTCGGGGGCTGTCGGTCAAGGCTATGTGACTTGCGTCCAATCCGGCTTGTCGTCGGCCTGTCGGGATTCCTCTTTCAGCAGCGTATAGAGCCCGCTTGCTTCGTCCTTCCTCGTCGTCTCCGCCAGCCGCTCGACGCGCACGGTGACGATTTTCTGGCCGAACTGCACGCGCAGCTCGTCGCCGACTTTCACGGTGCTGCTCGCTTTCGCTTCGCGTCCGTTAATCCAGACACGCCCTTGATCGGATACGTCCTTGGCGACGGTGCGCCGTTTGATCAGGCGGGATACTTTGAGGAATTTATCCAGACGCATCGGTTACTTAATGGCGTCTTTCAGCTTGTTGCCCGCTTTGAATGCCGGTACCTTCGATTCCGCGATCGTAATCGGATTGCCCGTTTGCGGGTTACGGCCCGTACGGCCGGAGCGCTTGCGGGTTTCGAACGTGCCGAAGCCGATCAGCTGTACTTTTTCGCCGCCGGCGAGGGCGTCGGTCACTTCACCCAGAAAGCCGTTCAGCACCGCTTCAACGTCGCGTTTGGTCAGGCCGCTTTTTGCGGCAATGTTGTTGATCAGATCGTTCTTGTTCATACTTGTATTGCCTCCCTAATTTTCAAGTTCCTCGTTACTGCCGGCGTCAGACGCCGCTGCGTAAACCTTGCCTTCTACGAAAATACTATTCTGCCTTCTTCTAAAAAAATCCTGCCCTGCGGCGATTTTTTTTTGCGGTTTGTGGAGATTACAGCCGAATTTTAGCGAATCCGCCCCTGAATAACGCGTTATGGGAGCCGTTTCGCTTCCTCCCAATACCGATCCATCTCTGTTAAATCAGTTTGGTCAAACGTGCGGCCGTTTATACGAAGCTGCTCTTCAATATATGAAAATCGTTTCCTGAATTTGAGATTCGTCCGTGCCAGCGCCTCTTCCGGGTCGGCATCGATGAAACGGGCGGCATTCACGGCCGCGAACAGCAGATCGCCCAGCTCTCCGGCCTGCTCCTCCCCGTTTCCCGACGCGACCGCTTCCCGCAGCTCGCCGAGCTCCTCTTCGATTTTATCCAACACCGGCCCGATTGCGCCCCAGTCGAAACCGACCTTGGACGCTTTCTTCTGAAGCTTGTACGCTTTCATAAGTCCGGGCAGATCCGGCGGGATGCCGTCCAGGAGCGACTGCTTCGAGGGGTCGATCCCTTTGCGCCGCTTCTCTTCCGCTTTCATCTGCTCCCAGTTTTTCAGCGCTTCTTCGGCATCCTGCGCGCCCTGCTCGCCGAAGACGTGCGGGTGACGGAACAGCAGCTTTTCGTTCAGCGTTTGAATGACGTCGTAGACGCTGAACGAGCCGAGCTCCTCTTCCATTTGGCTGTGCAGCATCACCTGCAGGATGACGTCGCCGAATTCCTCGCGCATGCCGTCGGGGTCGTCGTTGTCGAGCGCTTCGATCGCCTCGTACGTCTCTTCGATGAAATTTTTGCGGATCGACCGGTGCGTCTGCTCGCGGTCCCACGGACATCCTTCCGGGCTGCGCAAAATGGCGACGATTTCATGCAAACGGTCGAAGGACCGGTTGCGGAGCGACTCGTCCTCCGAGCGCGGGACATAGACGAGCGACAGGTTGCCGAAGCCCGTCGTCCGGTCGAGCTCGTACAGCGGGATTGTCTCAATCCGCTCCTCGCCTGCAACGCCGAGCGCATGGGCGACGACGACCGGATGGTCGTCGGGCAAACGCTCCATCAGCGTCAGCTTGACGTCGGAAGCGGTAAATGCGTCGTAGACCTGACCGATGACGGTATGCAGCTCCGGCCGGATCATCGCCGGCTTAAGCTCCCCGGCGTCGAGCAGCTGAAAGCCCTCGATCGGATCGAAGCCAAGCCGCGTAAAGGCCTGATCGAGGAAGCTCTCGCCGCCCAGAACGCGGAGCCTGATTCCTTCCTGCGGGCACCGCTCGCGCAGCAGCTGCACGGTCTTCTCCGCCACCATCGGGTGGCCCGGAACGGCGTAGACGATCTCTGCGTCGCTGTGCGAAGCGCCTGCGGCGGTTGATGCGGCGCCGTGTACGGGCTGCGGAGCGCCTGCGGCGATTGGTGCGGCGCCGGGCGCGGGCTGCGGAGCGCCAGCGGCGGTTGGCACGGCGCCGGGCGCGGGCTGCGGGGCGCCTGCGGCGGTTGATGCAGTGCCGGGCGCGGGCTGCAGAGCGCCAGCGGCGGTTGGCACGGCCCCGGGTACGGGCTGCGGAGCGCCAGCGGCGGTTGGCACGGCGCCGGGTGCGGGCTGTGGAGCGCCTGCGGCGGTCTTGGCCTCGCGGATCAAGGCGTCGGCAATAGCTGCGTATACGTCCGGAAATGAGTCGAGCCGTTCGTACACGCTGTCGAACGACGTATACGCCAGCCCGTTCTCGCCGAACAGCCGCATCATCGGGTGACGTTCCGTCCGCACGTAAATACGCGATGTTGTCTGCAGCTTGCGCCAAATGCCAAGCGTCAGCTGATCGGCATCCCCGGAGCCGAGCCCGACCACGGTAATTATCGGTTGCATGATGATACCTCCTTGAATGGATGATCTATGTATTTAGGTGAAAAAGCCGCGGGTGTCTGGCCGGCTTTCGCAGGGAACGAACCAGGTATGTCCGTCGGCCGGGTGCGAGGCCGGGCTCCGGCGGGTCGTACGGCCGAGCCGAGCCTCATGGCGGCGGCGGGCCTGCCGGTTCGGCGTGCAGGCCGGTGCCCCGGCGGAGCCGTCTGCGGGTCCGCAAGGTGTGGAGGCCGGCCGCCCGGGCGAGGGTGCCGCGGCGGCTCGCCCAGTAAGCGGCGCTCGCGCTAGTCGCCCGGCGGAAGCAGCCGCCACCGGCGCAGCCGGGCGGCCAGCGCTTCGCCGCCCGGCAGGGCGCGCAGCTCCTGCGCGCCGATGCCGCCGCCGCGCAGCGCGGCGGCGGCGAACACAGCCGCGCCGAGGGCCGTGCCCCCGAGCGCGAGCGCCGCAGCTGCCGCCCGCGGCGGCAGCGCCGGGCCGAGCAGCGCCGCGCCGCCGCGCTCGGCCAGGACCAGCGCCGCGGCCATGCACGCGAGCGCGAACAGCGTGCCCGCGGCGCCGCGCGCGGGCACGGCCGCGCCTGCGGCGCGGCGCACGGCGCCCGCGCCCAGCAGGGCGGCCGCCGTCAGCGCGGCGATGCCCGCGCAGGCCGCGCCGGCGGGGCCGAGCGCCGGCACGAGGGCGGCGTTGAGCGCCGCCTTCATCGCCGCGGCGGCGAGCATGAACAGCGCCGGGGCGCGAATCGCCCCGAGCCCCTGCAGCAGCGCCGCCGCAACGGCATTGACGGTGCCCGCAAGCGCGGTGCACCCGACAAGCATGAACGTACGCGTCCCGGCATCGTCCGCGTACAGCATCACATTGATGGGCTCGGCCAGCAGCACGAGCCCCAACGCCGCCGCCGCGCCGAACGTCCACGCGGCGCGCATCGCCGTCGCTGCGTGGCGGCGCAGCGCCCCCTCGTCGCGCTGGGCGCGGGCCGCCGCCAGCGCGGGAACGAGCGCCGCGCCGATCGCGCCGGCGACCATCACGACCAGCTGCACAAGCGGCTGGCCCCGGCTGTACAGGCCGAACAGCGACATCGCTTCGGCCTCGCCGAGCCCGGAGCCGCGCAGCAGCCGCGGCACCGTAAAAGCGTCCACGACGCCGAGCGCCGGCACCGCCAGCGCGCCGAGCGTCACCGGCACCGCGAGCAGCGCCAGCCGCCGCATCAGCGTGCCGATCCCTTCGCCCGGGCCTGCGCCCCGGGCCGAAGTTCTCGCCAAAGCCTGCCGGCCCGGGCGGCGGTCCCGCAGCAAATAGGCCGTCATGACGGCAAGCCCGGCGGTTCCCCCGAGCGCGGAGCCTGCCGTCGCCCCGGCGGCAAGCGAGGCGTCGGACCAGCCCAGCTGCCAGCCGGTCATGAGCAGCGCCAGCATGCCCGCGACGCGGACGGTCTGCTCCGACAGCTGCGATACGGCTGAAGGCGTCATTCGGCCGAGCCCCTGATAATAACCGCGCAGCGCCGCCGTAACCGGCGCCACCCAAAGGGCGAGCGCGGCCGTCCGAACGGCCGGGGCGGTATGGGCGTCGCCGATCCAGCCCGCAATCCGCTCCGATCCGCCCCATAAGAGCGCGAAGCCGGCCGCTCCGCCGGCCGCCAACAGCAGCGCGCTCGCCGCAAGCACACGCTGATGACCGCGGGAATCCCCCGCCCGCTCGGCCACAAGCAGCGAAACCGCGACGGGAAAACCGGCCGTGACCATGACCAGCAGCAGCTGATACAGCGGATAGACGGCATTGTAGATGCCGAACACGCGGTCCCCGGCAATGTTCTGCAGCGGAATCTTCTGGAGCGTGCCGATCGTTTTGCTGATCAGCATAGCCGCGCCCATAATCGCCGCACCCTTGAACAGAGGCGGCTTCGTGACCGTACCTGGCGGTTTCCATCCGCCGCCCGAATCCCGCCCGGGGCGGAAACTCCCTTCATCGCCGCTCATGCCGACTGCCGCCGGCGGGCGGCCTCCGATTTGCCCGTCACGGCCTAATTCCTCGACTAGCGCCGCATTTCCCCGCTCCGGGGCTTGTCCGCCCGAACCGGATAAACGCACGGTCACGCCTCGGTCCGTCCGGCTTATTTCCGGCTTAAGGCCGTTTCCGCCCGCAGCCGGATCGCGGCCCTTTCCCGAGCGCCCTTCCCCGGCGCCGGGCCGCTGTTTCTCTCCTTGTCCTCCTGCCTTCAAACCGCGCACCGCCTGTCGATTTCTTCCCTTTGCGCCGCTCGCGCATCGGAAGCATACGCTCTCATTATAACCGAAAGTTGGCTTCTGCGGCTTTTTGGAGGACCGGCACGTCTACAGGCGACCGAAACCGGCCGATCTCCGCTTGCCCTATTCCCTTGAAATAGAGGTCACGCCCAAACGGTCAGGTTGTCCGGCAACCCGGCTCCTTCTGCTTACGCAGCTCAAGCGCGCGGCGTGCACTGCATGAGGCAGTCGCTCGGCCCCTGCTGTCCGCAGCCGGGCGGGTTGACGCAGTCTCCCGCGACGGCATACAGGCAGGCGGTGCTGCCGGTCGGCGAGTTCTTTTTTCTTCCTTTTATCCGGTGAAGCCGGCTGACGCCGTCTTTTGGCGGCAAACACGTTTCTTCCTTTATAACCACTGCAAGGCGATAAGTTAGCCCTCCCTGCGGATTCAAAAAAAGCTCCCCTGAAGATTTTCGCCCTCTTCAAGGAAGCTTTGATCGTGTCGTTATTGCTCCATTTGTTTGGCCAGAAACCCTGCGGCGGTCTCCGACATTTTGATTTCCATCTGCCCCATGCTTACCGCTTCGTCCTTGCTGAGCAGCACAACCGTTCCGATCGGATCCCCGCCCGCGACGATCGGCGCAGCGACGAAGGAGCTGAAGTTTTCTCCAATGTCCTTGACCACCTCGAACGATCCGCCCGTCGTTTCGGATATCGTTTTGCGATTCTCCATGCACCCTTCAAGCATCGAGCCGATCTGCTTCTCCAAATAATCCTTCTTCGGAGCGCCGGCGACCGCGATAATCGTATCCCGGTCCGAAATCAGCGTGATATGGCCCGTGCTTTCGGACAGCGACTCCGCATATTCCTTGGCAAAATCGCCCAGCTCTCCAATCGGAGAATATTTCTTCAAAATAACCTCGCCGTCGCGGTCGACGAAAATTTCCAGCGGATCGCCCTCGCGAATGCGCAGCGTTCGGCGGATTTCTTTCGGAATGACGACCCGGCCCAGATCATCGATGCGACGAACAATTCCAGTTGCTTTCATGTTCTAGTTGCCCCACTTTCCCTGAAGGTTTTGAATTCGACTGGATGTTTTGCTGCCGTTTATCGCACAAGAGAGAAGGTTCCTTGAAAAATGGTGATTTCGAATCTGACCATAGTATTCATCCCCTCCCAAATTCTTATGCACGCGCCAAACCTCCGGAAATTCCGCCTTTTTGGAAATGGGTGCAACTTCCAGCCGCTTTATTCGGACGGTACGAACCGGATGCATACGGGCTTGCCGGCTTCGAGCGTGTGACCCGTCGGCGCAAGGCGCCCGGTTTCGCCGTCCAGCGAAAACGAAACGATGCGGTTCGAATCCTGGTTCGCCGCAAGCAAATAGCGTTCGTCGTTCGATAACGCGAAATTCCGCGGCGTCCGTCCGCCGGTCGAAACATGCTGAACAAGCTCCAGCCCGCCTTCGTTATCCGTCCGATAAACGGTGATGCTGTCGTGTCCGCGATTGGAGGCGTACAGGAAACGTCCGTCCTTTGTCAGATGAATATCCGCACAGGTGTTTTCTCCCTCGAACGATTCGGGAAGCGTCGTTATCGTCTGCAGCAGGGGAAGCGGCCCGGAACGGTCCGCATTGCCGTACACGCTGACGGTGCTGTCCAGCTCGTTTACAACGTACAGTACCGGCCGTTCCGGATGGAACGCCATATGACGCGGCCCCGCCGCCGGCGTTCCCGGCGTCTCGCTTCGCTTCGTCAGCTTGCCGTTCGCTCCGCCGAGTTCGTACCGAATCAGCTTGTCCAGGCCGAGATCGGCGACGATGACCGTTCCGTCCGCGGGATCGACGATCGAGGAATGCGGATGCGCCTTCTCCTGCCGGTCGGCGCGCGGACCGTGCCCTTCGTGAAGGATGTTGTCCGCCATTTCGCCGAGCGAGCCGTCTTCCTGCACCGGAAAAACGTCTACGTTGCCGCCGCTGTAATTGACGACGACAGCGAATCGTTCATGACGGGCAAACGCGATGTGGCAGGGATGGGCGCCAAGCGTCGGATGCTGACCGAGCAGCTCGAATTCGCCTTCTTGCGGATCGACGGCGAATCCGGCGACATGCCCTTCGGACGTTTCGCTCACCGCGTACAGCCGGTTTGCGCTGCGGTTCAGCGCAAGGAAGGACGGATTTTCGATGCCGGCCGTTCCCGCCACTTTCACAAGCTCCCCCGTCTCCCCGTTAAGCCGGCAGAGCAGAATGCCTTCCTCCGATTCGGAAGCGTACGAACCGACATAAAACAATTGATCGCTCATCATACATCTCCTCCTGATTCCCGTTTCATAGGGGGTTTTCGGCCGTTTGGAATTGGCCGGCCTTGATCGGTCAAACGGCCGTCCCGTCCGGACGGCGTACCACTAAAACAACAAGCCCAGCACACCGCTAGGCTTGTTGTTCGTTCCGGATGTTATTTCTTCGCCGCGTTGCCGCTTTGCGCCGCGCCTTGATTGGAAGCGCCTGTGTTGCCTGCGCCTTGATTCGCGGAACCCGGATTCGCCGTACCGCCCGTATTCGGCGCCGGCTCCTGCGGCAGGTCGATCTTCGTGATCAGCTTCGGCAGCTCGTTCGTCATAAAATCGTTCAGCAGGTTTTGCGTCGCCGTCTGCTTCAGCTCGTCCTTGTCGGATTGAGGCAGTTTATCGTAAGGCTGCTCGGCCCGCTTCTCCACCTCGATGACGTGGTAACCGTAGTCGGATTTGACCGGATCGCCGACTTTGCCGATCGGCTGGCTCAGTGCGGCATCTTTAAATCCCGCCACCCAAAGCCGCGGCTCGACGTTCTCGTATAACCCGCCCTTGTCCTTGGAGCCGGGATCCTCGGAATACTGCTTCGCCAGCGCGTTCCAATCGCCGCCCTTGTCCAGCTTGGCCTTCACTTCTTTGGCGATTTTGAGCGCGTCCGCATCCTTATGCTTCTCTTCGCCCGTCTGCGGATCCTTCGTCATAATGAGGATGTGGCGCAGCGTCACAAGCGAGAAGCCTTTCGGATCGGCGTCGTACAGCTTCTTGATGTCGGCGTCGGTCACTTTGCTCTCTTCGTCCTTCTGGATAGCTTGTACCATCGAGAAATAATACTTGATCACGCCTTCGGTCAATCCGGCGTCGTCCAGCTTCTTCTTCAAGTCGGCCTGCTGGCCTTCCGCCGTCTTCACCTGATTATAGAAATTGTCGGCGTCGGCTTTCACCGCATCCCGCTTGTCCTGCGTCAGCCGGGCGCTTAAAATTTTGTAGCCGATATATTCGCGGAGAAACTGTTCCTTGAGCTGCGGAATGCTGAAATACATCTCCGCCTGCGGGTTGATCATGTTGACGAAAAACGCCGTATATTGATCGAACTCCTTGTCCGTAACGGTGCCCGTCTTGTCCCCGTCCTTATACGTGGCGATCGTCTTGCCTTCGCCCGCTTTCGGCGGCGCCGCCGGCGTCCCCGACGATTCCTGCGTCCCCGCCGTATCTTTAGGCGGCGGCGTTGCCGCCTCTTCCTGCTTCTTCCCGCAGCCCGCCAGCGCGAACGCCAGCACGGCCGCAAGCAGAAGCAGGACTCCTTTTCTCCGGTGGTTAATGCGCAACATCCTGCAGTTCCCCTTTCGGTTCGATGGTCTCTTTATACCGCGTCAAAAAGCGTTCCAGCAGTTTAAGCTTCTGCTCCGTCTCAAGCCCCTTGCCGCGAAGCTGAACGATCGGGCCGGGCTCCTGCGCGGTCGCGCGCTTGAACCGGTTTTCGAACTGGAGGCACAGCAGGTCCACCTTCTTCGTATCGAATCTCCGCTTCTCCTGCTCGGCGAACCGGAGCGTCAGATCGTCGCCGCGCTGGCTGACGTGCTCGATGCCGCACGACGCGCCAAGCGTCTTGAGCCGTGCTACCGCAAGCAGGCTCTCGACAGGCAGCGGCAGATCCCCGAACCGGTCGACGAGCTCTTCGCGCAAATCCTCCGCCTCTTCGAGCACGCGGACGGCAGCCACTTTTTTGTAAATCTCTATCTTCTGTATGCTATCGTAAATATACGCCGACGGCAAGTACGCGTCGATGCTCATCTCGATGACCGTCGACACTTCCTTGACCGGCTCCGGCGTCTCGCCTTCAAGGCCGGCCTTACGCTTTACGATTTCGTCGGCAAGCATCTGCGAATACAAATCGAAGCCGACGGACGCGATAAACCCGTGCTGCTCCGCGCCGAGCAGATTGCCCGCGCCGCGGATGGCCAGGTCGCGCATGGCGATTTTGAAGCCGGATCCGAGCTCGGTAAATTCCTTGATCGACTGCAGCCGTTTCTCCGCCACCTCGGTGAGCACCTTATCTCGCTGGTAGGTGAAATAGGCATAGGCGATCCGGTTGGAACGGCCGACGCGGCCGCGCAGCTGATACAGCTGCGCAAGCCCCATTTTATCGGCGTCGTGAACGATCAGCGTGTTGACGTTCGGAATATCGACGCCGGTCTCGATAATGCTCGTGCTGACCAGTACATCCGATTCTCCGTCGAGGAAGTCGAGAATCGTCTTTTCCAGCTCCTGCTCGGACATCTGCCCATGCCCGACGGCAACGCGGGCATCCGGCACAAGCGCCGAAATCTGCTCGGCCATCTGATAGATGCCCTGGACGCGGTTGAACAGGTAATACACCTGCCCGCCGCGCGCCAGCTCCCGCTCGATCGATTCCCGCACGAGCGACGGGCTGTACTCGACGACGTACGTCTGCACCGGAAACCGGTTCTCCGGCGGCGTCTCGATGACGGACAAATCGCGCACGCCAAGCATGGACATATGAAGCGTCCGCGGAATCGGCGTGGCCGTCAGCGTCAGCACGTCCACATTCGTTCGGAGCCGTTTCAGCTTCTCCTTGTGGGAGACGCCGAACCGCTGCTCTTCATCGACGATGAGCAGGCCCAGATCCTTGAAAATGACGTCCTGCGACAGCAAGCGGTGCGTTCCGATGACGACGTCGACGGTGCCGCCCTTCAGTCCCTTCATCGTCTCGTTTTGCTCCTTCTTGGAGCGGAACCGGCTCAGCACCTGCACATTGAACGGGAAGCCCGAAAATCTCTCGCGGAACGTCTCGTAATGCTGCTGGGCCAAAATCGTCGTCGGCACGAGCACCGCCACCTGTTTGCCCTCGATGGCCGCCTTGAATGCCGCCCGCACCGCAACCTCCGTTTTGCCGTAGCCGACGTCTCCGCACAGCAGCCGGTCCATCGGCCGCGGCGTCTGCATATCCTTCTTGATTTCATCGATCGCCCGGAGCTGATCGCGCGTCTCCTCGTACGGGAACATGGCCTCGAATTCCTGCTGATAAGGCGTATCCTGGCCGAACGCAAAGCCGGTCGTCGACTGCCGCTCCGCGTAGAGCCGGATCAGGTCGTCGGCGATATCCTGGACGGACGAACGGACCTTGTTCTTCACCCTAGTCCATTCGCTGCCGCCGAGCTTGTAAACCTTCGGTTCCTTTTCTTCGGAACCGACGTATTTCTGGATCATGTCGATCTGCTCGATCGGCACGGACAGCTTGTCGCCGCCCGCGTACAAAATATGAATGTAGTCCTTGTGAATGCCGGCGATTTCGAGCGTGCCGATGCCGATGTATTTGCCGATGCCGTGGTTTTGGTGCACGACGTAGTCGCCGACCTTCAGCTCGGTGTAGCTTTTGATCCGCTCGGCATTGTCAATTTTTTTGTCCATCCGCCGCGCCTTGCGCTGTTTCTGGGAGAACATTTCGCCTTCGGTGATGACGATCAGGCGAATGGAGGGCAGCTCGAAGCCGGACTGCAGGTTGCCTTCCGCAAATACCGGCATCTCGATGCCGTAGTCGTGCAGCACCCGGCGCATCCGCTCCATCCGCTCCGCGCTTCCCGCAAGCATGATGACGTTCGAGCCCGCCTTGTGCCACCGTTCCATCTCCGCCTTCAACACATTCATCTGGCCGTGAAAATTTTGCATCGCGCGGCTGACGACGTTCAAAATGTTTTGCGGCTGGGTATGCGGAATTTGCCGGAGGAACAGCGAGAGGAACAGCGTTTGAAACGGGCGATGGTAGAGCACTTCGTCCGACGACCGCGCGAGCGCAAAGCCCGGCAGCGACTTGCCGCCCGCGAGCAGATGCGTCGCCCACTCCGCCTCGTCGCGCTCAAGCTGGCGGCTTGTCTCGATGAGACGCGTCGGCTCGTCGTAAACGAGCAGCGCATCCTCGGGCATATAGCTGAGGAGCGTCTCTCGTTCGGGATAGAGCAAGGAAATATATTTATAGATTTCCGGAAAATACTGGTGCTCGCGCAGCTTGTCGAGCTCGCCGCCGATTTCCGCCCGCAGCCGGTCCTTGGCCGTCCGGTCGGACATCTTCTGCAGCTGCTGTTCGAGCAGCTCCGATGCATGCTGAGCGGCATTCTCCATCCGCCGCGCATCCGCCAGCAGCTCCTGGCACGGCGTTACCGTAAAATGCTCCAGCTTGTCGATGGAGCGCTGCTCGACCGGATCGAACGTGCGGATGGAATCGATTTCGTCGTCGAACCATTCGACGCGGCACGGATAAGGGGACGTCAGCGGAAAGAAGTCGACGATGCCGCCGCGCACGCTCATTTCGCCTTTCGTCTCCACCCTGTCGGTCCGGACGTAACCGAGCTCCACCATGCGCCGCAAAAACGCTTCCATCGGCGCCTCGTCTCCGACCTTCAGCTCGAAGCGGGCCGCCGCAACCGCTTCTTTGACCGGCAGATAGCGCCGCACGCCGGAGAAAGGCACGACAATAATCCCGCGAAAGCCCTGCGACAGCCGGATGAGGACATCCATGCGCTGCGCGAGCGTTTCCGGGCTTGAGATCGCCGCCTCCGCCGCCACCAATTCATTGGCCGGGTATATCAGCACTTCGTCCGAGGATAGACACTCAACCAGATCCTCGTATATTTTTTGCGCCGCAAACATGTTATGGGTCACGACCAGCACCGGCCGGTCAAGCTCCCGCTTCAGGGCCGCCAGCATCACCTGGCGCGAAGAGCCGGCAAGCCCTGATACGAGCTGCTCCCTCATCCCTTTGCGGATTCCGGACACGACCGATTGAAAGTCCATATCCGCGGAATAAGCCTCTAGTAATGCTTTCAACGCTAGGCACCTCGTTTCAGAAAAAGAAAGCAACCTGCAAGCAACGATAGAAGCACCTATCGTCCGTATTTAAACCGTGGAAAGTGAAACGCGTTCGAACGCTTTCATCCATTAACGAACTAAATCTAATAGAGCCGCGTGCAAAGGAGCCTCGGCCATGCGCCAAGGCTCGCCCCGCGATATCTCGCGAATGTTAGAATACGCTCATTGCAGCGGATTGGTGACAAGCGACAGCTCCGGATTCGCTTCCAGCGCTTCGCGGCAGTAGTCGCAAATCACTTTCACGGTGACGTCGCCATTTGGATTATACGCTATTATATCGCTGCGTTCTTCGGGGGTCAAGAAATGGAACCCGAGCTGCATTTCCGATACGCCGGCGTCCGCAATCGATCCAATCGCCGTGCGGCAGTGCCGGCAAATATAATTCACAGCCATATTATGCCTCCTGAAGGTTTGTTATACCCCCAGTATGCCCCAACCGGCCCCAAACTAACGGTTATATTTGGCCATCGTCTGGTCGAAAGGATGAGTCAGCGCGAACTCGAGCGCGTCGCACGTCTCGTCCACCATTGCGCTTACGCGGTCCGCTTCGGCCTTCGGAAAATTCGACAGCACGTAATCGGCGATGTTGACGCCGGGCGCGGGTCTCGAGATCCCCATCCGGATCCGGTTGAACTGCTGCGTGCCGGTATGCTGAATGATCGACTTGATGCCATTGTGCCCGCCGGGACCGCCTTGGTAGCGCAGCCGGATTTTGCCGATTTCCGTATCCAGATCGTCGTACACGACAATCAGGTCGGCCAGATCGGCTTTAAAATAATCCAGGTAGCCGCGAACCGTTTCGCCCGATAGATTCATATACGTCATCGGCTTCAGCAGCGCGACCTTCGTGCCGCCGACATGGCCTTCGCCAAGCAGCGCCTTGCACTTGTTTTGGGTGACGCTGATGCTGTGACGCTTCGCAAAAGCATCTACGGCCATGAAGCCGACATTGTGCCGGGTGTTTTGATACGTGGTGCCGGGGTTGCCGAGTCCGACAATCCATTTCATTTGAAATTCACTCCCAAACGTTGGTAAACTTAGTTTGTAATATTTTTGTAATTAGATGCAACGAAAGATCGCCGCCAAGTGTCATATGTATAGAGACGGCAAACGAAAAGCCGAACCTATTCTATATTAAAGGAGCGTCTTCAATGTATTTGAACGGACAAATGATTTTCGAAGACCTGCATTTCAAGGATCATCACGACCATCAGGTTCCCGTCCAAATTTATTGGGGCAAAGAGCACAGCGACATCGGCTACATCGAGCAGTACAGCCCCTCCTACATTAAGGTTAACAATGTGTTCTACAACCGGAAGCAGTTTACCTTCGTTTCCCGTCCGGGGTATTAAATTCGATCGTCTGCAAAATGGCAACCCCATATAAAAAGGGCTGCGTTAACACGCAGCCCTTTTCGACATGCTTATTCCGCCTGCACCGCATCCGCTTCCTTCGCCCGCTGGTCGTGCTCCGCTTCCTCGACCGCCGCGTTCTCCGCTTCCTCCGCCGTCAAATCCTTCTGCGGCACGAGGACCGTGACGACCACCTGGTCGGCATCGAGCCGAGTCGTGACGCCCTCCGGGAGCTTCAAATCGCTTACAAGCAGATTCTCGCCGATTCCCAGCCCCGAGACGTCGGCCTCGATCGCCTCCGGAATTTGATTCGGCAGGCAGCTGATCTCGATTTCGGTCAGCATCGGCTGCAGGATACCGCCTTCCCTGACGCCTCTGGAATCTCCGACGAAGTCGAGCCGGACCGGCGTCCTGACCGCTTCGTTCATATTCACTTGGTGAAAATCGATATGAAGCACGTTTCGCGTCAGCGAATCCCGTTGAACTTCCGTCATCATAACCGGCTGCTTGCCGGAGCCCGGCACATCCAGCTCGATTAGCGCATGCGGATGCGTCCGCAGCAGGGCGAGCAGCTCTTTCTCGCTCACGCCGACCGCAATCGGCTCATCCAGCTTTTTGCCGTAGATGACGCCGGGTACGACGCCTTCGCGCCTCATTCGGTTCAGTTCGCTGCGTGAACCGACGGTGCGGCTTTGCGCTTTGAAAGATATGGCCATATGGAATCCTCCTTGGACAAATAGATTTCCATATATTCATACCCATTCCGCCGCGACCTTAAACGAATTCCGTTCCGTTCCCCAAGCTCCTCGCGCGCTGCACGTCAGATTCCCGGCTTCGCGTTTTCCTTCTTCGCTTTGGCCCGGGCGCGGATTTTATCCGCGTAGCCTTCCTTGTTCGTTTGGCGTTCGCGCGCGATCGCCAGATCGCCGGACGGAACGTCGTGCGTAATCGTAGAGCCGGCCACGACATAGGCCCCGTCGCCGATTTTTACCGGTGCGATCAAGTTTACGTTGCTTCCGATAAACGCGCGATCCCCAATTTCCGTCAGCGATTTGTTAAAGCCGTCGTAGTTGGCCGTAATCGCACCGCAGCCGATATTGACGTCCTTGCCGACGACCGCGTCGCCGACATAGCTGAGGTGGGACACTTTGGAACCGTCGCCGAGGCTGGCGTTTTTGATTTCGACGAAATCGCCGACCTTGCAGTCCCGTCCGATCTTTGTTCCGGGGCGCAGGTAGGCGTATGGACCGACCGAGGTCTGATCTCCGATAACCGCTCCGTCCGCGACCGAATGCTTGACGGTAACGCCGCTGCCGATCGCCGAACCGGAAATGTCCGCATTCGGACCGATCGTGCAGTCTTCGCCGATCGTCGTCGCGCCGCGCAGCGTCGTGCCGGGATAAATCACCGAATCCGGACCGATTATCACGTCCGCTTCAATATAAGTGGAGGCCGGGTCGATTACCGTAACCCCGTTCAGCTGATGGCGGCGCACGATGCGGGCGCGCATCAGCTGCTCCGCTTCGGCCAGCCCGACCCGGTCGTTGACGCCGACGCCTTCGGCATAATCATCGGCGATGTGCGCCTCCACCGTTTCGCCCAAACTGTGCAAAATTTCCAGGACGTCCGTCAAATAATATTCGCCCTGCGCATTGTGATTCGTTACCTTGGACAAGGCTGCGAACAGCTTCCGGTTGTCAAAGCAGTACATGCCGGTGTTAATTTCCGTAACGGCCGCCTGCTCCGGCGTACAGTCCTTCTGCTCGACGATCCGCAGCACGCGGCCGTCTTCGCCGCGAATGATCCGGCCGAGCCCCTGCGGGTTCGGCACGACGGCCGTCAGCACCGTCGCCGCCGCGCCGGCGGCTTCGTGCTTCGCCAGCAGATCCTTGATCGTATTCGCCGTCACGAGCGGCGTATCCCCGTACAAAATAACGGTTGTCCCTTCTTCTTCGCCAAGCAGCGGCTGCGCCTGCAGCACCGCATGTCCGGTACCGAGCTGCTGCTCCTGAAGAACAAATTCCGCATCGCCTCCGACGTAAGCCTGCACCGCCTCGGCGCCGTGGCCGACAACGACGACCGTACGCCGGCAGTCCGCCTCCTTCACCGTCTGCAGCACATGGCCGACCATCGGCCTGCCGCAAACCGGATGGAGCACTTTGTATAATTTCGATTTCATCCGCTTGCCTTGTCCGGCCGCGAGTATAATTGCCATCACGTTCACCATAAGTCCCTCCTGGCCCAAGCGCAATCTTCGTTAAGTCTTACCTGAATATAGCGTATAACGGGGTAAAAGAAAAGAGAGCCTTGCCGGCTCTCTTCATCTTCCACAACCCGGAAATCGGTTACATTCCGGTTGTTGGACGTCCATCCATTACGTCATTACGCTCCTTCTTCAATAACTTCTTCCTCCGTCGCCGCACGTTCGTACTCAGCGAGTACGGCAGCCTGGATCTTCTCACGGGTTGTCGAAGAAATCGGATGAGCGATATCGCGGAATTCTCCATCCGGAGTCCGCTTGCTCGGCATGGCCACGAACATCCCATTGTTGCCGTCGATTACACGAATATCGTGAACGACAAATTCATTGTCAATGGTGATGGAAGCGATCGCTTTCATGCGCCCTTCGGAATTTACACGGCGGAGTCTGACATCGGTAATTTGCACTTGTGTTCACCACCTTTGCCTATCGAAGACTTGGTGTATAATTCCACACATCCGTGCAAAATCCTTCATGATTTTGGAAAATTAATGCTGACTTTTAAATTATTTTTTTCCAACAAAAGTTATTCGATGCGATTCGACTTATATCGAGACAATCAGTTCAATTTCGACAAGAACGTCCTTCGGCAGGCGCGCCACTTCGACGGTGGAACGTGCCGGCTTATGGTCGCCGAAATAAGAAGCGTAAATGGTGTTGACCGCACCGAACTGATTCATGTCTTTAATGAATACGGTCGCCTTCACGACATCGGCGAACGTCGCGCCCGCCTCCGCCAAAACGGCTTCCAAGTTGCGGAAAACCTGATGCGTCTGCTCCTCGATTCCGCCTTCGATCAACTCGCCGCTTACAGTCAGCGGAATTTGTCCGGACGTAAACAGCAGATTGCCCAGCTTAACGGCTTGGGAATACGGGCCGATCGCAGCCGGCGCCTTCGTTGTAGAAATCGTTTGCGGTTGTTGTTTCATCGTTCCATTCTCCTTCAAGTTGTGATAGGCGAGCTTGCAGGCCTGACAGGAGCCTCCCTGCAGCCTCAATAAATGAACCGGTCATCAAGCCTCGAAAAAATTGCCGGGCACGACGGTCGTATGCTTCGTCTTCAGATCGACGGCCGTCAGCTTGGCGAGCGAAACGTAATCTTCCAGCAGCCGCTCCTCCGTGCCGAGCTCGCCCGACTCGACGAATACGCCGACGCCCGCCACCATGGCGTTAAATTCGTGCAGCAAATCCATCATGCCCTGTACGGTGCCGCCCGCTTTCATGAAATCGTCGATAATGAGCACGCGCGACTGCTCTTTGAGCGCGCGGCGCGCCAGGGACATCGTCTGAATGCGCTTGTTCGAGCCCGATACGTAATTGATGCTGACCGCCGAGCCTTCCGTCACTTTGTTGTCGCGGCGGACGATAACGACCGGCAGGTTCATACAGGCGGCGGTCGCATAGGCCAGCGGAATGCCTTTCGTTTCCACCGTCATGATGACGTCGATCTCCGCGCCTGCAAACGCCGTCGCGAACATGCGGCCGACATCGGACAGCAGGGTCGGCTGGCCGAGCATGTCGGTCATATACAAATAGCCGCCGGGCAGCACCCGCTCCGGCTGCTCCAACTGGCGGCATACGTGATGGATGATCGTCAATGCCTCCGAACGATTCATTTTCGGCGTATATTTGACTCCGCCTGCCGCGCCTGCCAGCGTATGCAGCTCGCCGATCCCTTCCTCCTCGAACACTTCTTTGATGATGGCGAGATCTTCGCTGATGGACGACTTGGCGGATTGATATCGGTCTGCGAAAGCTGTGAGCGAAATTAACGTATGGGGGCGGTTTAACAGGTACTGCGTCATTTCGACTAACCTGGCGCTGCGTTTCAACTTCTTCAAGGCATACTCCCCCCGCTTAAATCCGAATATTATATTGACAATATATCATTTTTATACGGATTTAATCAAGAAGAAGGTTCATTTCATGTCAGCATTCTTACCACATACACTTCCTTGCAAAAACCGCGGAGCCCGTTATAAATGCGGGACACCTTCGCTTCCTTGCCCACAAGCCCGAAAACGGTAGGCCCGCTGCCGGACATCAGCACCCCGTCCGCGCCGAGCCGGCGCATAATGTCCTTCAGCTGCATCACTTCCGGATACATCGGCAGCGTGACCGACTCGAGCACATTGCCGAGATGGCTGCAAATGCCGGAAAACGAACCTTCCTCAATCGCAGCCCGCATGCCGGAGAGGGACGGATGGCGCTTCAGCTCCGACGCCCGGAGCTTGCCGTATACGTCCGCCGTCGAGACGTTGATCGGCGGTTTAGCGAGCACGACCCAGCACTGCGGCGGACTTGCGATCCGCTCCAGCTTCTCGCCGCGCCCGCGCGCAATGGCCGTCCCGCCGGTCACGCAGTATGGGACGTCCGAGCCGAGCTCCGCGCCGAGCCGACACAGCTCGTCCTCGGAAATATCGAGACCCCAGAGCCGGTTCAATCCGCGGAGCGTAGCGGCCGCGTCGCTGCTGCCGCCGGCCAGACCGGCCGCGACCGGGATATTTTTGTCCAGATGGATGTAGACGCCTTTGCGGACGTCGCACCGCTCCTTGATCAGCTTGGCCGCCTGAAAGGCGAGGTTTTTCTCGTCGAGCGGAATATATCCGGCCTGGCTTGAAATAATAATGGTGTCCCGCGGAAGCTCTTCCATTTCCAGACGGTCGGCCAGATCGACCATCGTCATCACCATTTCGACCTCATGGAACCCGTCTTCGCGTTTGCGCAAAACGTCGAGCAGGAGATTGATTTTTGCCGGCGCTTTTTCGTATACTTTCATGCGTTGTCTCTCACCCGTCCGTTTACGATGAACTCATGTACCTGCTATTTTAACAAATGCCGCCAAAAAAAGCGAAGAAGCCCTGTGAACGACATTCCGATGCCGTCAACGAGGGCTATCTTCGCTTTTGCTTGCATTTCAGGCCGTATGCCGCCCTATGCAGCCGGGCGTGCTACTGCTGCAGCTCCGCCGGTCGGGAAGCCGCCGCCGGCCGCATATATGCCGGCGTCTGTCCGTATGCGCCCGCCCCCGTATAAGGCGGCTGCGCGGCGAATCCGGCCGGTTCTGAAGCCGGATTCGCCCTTGCCGCCGCTGCGGGAGCGGGGAACGGCGGCCGCTGTGCAGCGGTCTGATGCTGCGCAGGGGCCAGCTGGAACGCCGGCGCTGCAAATCCCGGCTGCGGCCGGAACGTCCCTTGGCCGGCAGACCGCGCGGCCGTGAAAGTGGAAGCGGCGGCTAGCGGCTGAATCGGTTCGTAGGCTCCGCCGCCGTAAATGCCGGCCGCTTGACCCGTTCGCAGCCGGGCAGGCGGCTGCACTGCCATTTGAGGCTGTGGCTGCTGGGCGTGCGGCTGCACTGCCGTCTGAGGCTGCAGCTGCTGGGCGTGCGGCTGCACTGCCGTCTGAGGCTGCAGCTGCTGGGCGTGCGGCTGCACTGCCGTCTGGGGCTGCGGTTGCTGGGCGTGCTGCTTCGCCGCCGCCTGCTCGGCGAGCTGGATCGCGCGCTTCACCATGTTGCCCGCGTCCTTCGCCTTGATACCGCCCCAGCCTTCTTTTTGAATCGTATCGTAAAAGCCGAGATCCTTTGCCAATTCGTTCTTCAGCTGCTCGCTCATGATGCTTCTGCGTTGTCTGCGGCCCACAATGAAACCCTCCTTGTCCTTCGCTTCGATTTTACCGTTAGTATGCGTGAAAACGGCTGTCTCATGCGCGACGGACCGCGGGCCGGGGAGCATCCCTGCGGAAAACAAAAAAGAACGGGAAAACCGCACCCGTTCTTGATACCCTGCGACTAACATTTGTTTTAATGCAAATACGTAATGCGAACCTGGCCGTCATCCCTGTCCACGGTCACTTCGACCGACTCGGTCAAAATATCCGCGTAGCTGTAGGAGACACGCTTAAACGCATGCTGCTCCTGATCCAGTTTGACAATGAAAACAGAAGGGTAGGTTTCTTCCAATACACCGGTGCGCTCAATAGTCTTTCGGCGACCACCGTTTGCCCGAAGACGAATCTTGGAGCCGACATGGGCTTCCAAACTGCGTTTGATTTCCAACAGCGCATTTTTTGCCATTGCCCACTACCACCTCTTTCCTTGTCCATTATAACGGAAAAGAGGTCGTTTGTCAAAAAAATATAATTATAACAGTGGACCAAATGGATTGTCAATAAAGAAAAACCTAATTTTTCTTGCAGCATACATAAATGACCGGAAATGAGGCATATTATATAGTTGCCTTCACGCTGCTGAGCGATTTCGGCTTCGGCAGACCGACACGGTATTTGCCCAGCGTTTCGACGCCGCCTACACCGTCGATGCCGCTGATGGTGCCGTTTATGACATCGGCGAGATTGATCGTCTCTCGAATGGAGGTATAGCTGGCCTTAATCGCCACGTAAACGGGATCCAGCGCATGAATAAGCACCCTCCCCGGAGAGCTGGCGAAGTTGGCGCCGGATTGCAGCAGCGCCTCGTAGTGCGACTGGCAGGCGCCGGCCACTACGATCAGCCCGTCGCGGCTTTTCTCAAAATCGCGGGCGACGCGCACCGCATTGACGAAATTTTGCGAGTTCTTGTAGCTTCCCAGGTTGTAGATGCTGCTCTGCTCGCGATTTTTCAGCACGCCGTCATGGCCCGTGATGACGACGATATCCGGCTTGAGCTGCGGCAGCAGCCGGAAGACGGTCTCGGCCATCTGCGACTCGTGCACGTGGAGACCGTAAGCCGGAACCCGAAGCTGGGTGTACAGCTGCATGCTTTTTTTCAAATAATTCGGATCTCCGTCCAGATGCAGCACTTTGCCCGGCACCTCGAAATACGGCTGGCTTTCGCTGAGTTCCCTGCGAAGCTCGCTTTCGTTATGCTGCACCTGCTTGTCGCGCTGCTCCTGAATGCGGCGCATCGATTCGTTCACTTTGATGCGAACCTTCGCAGCCGCTCCCGTATATTCGGGGTCGCGCACGACCGACAGATCGGGAAGCGGCGCATCCGCAAGCAGCCGGTAGTCCGTACCTTTCAGAACAGCTCGTTGTTGATTCAATGTCGCGATACGAAACAGCACGTCCCCGCCATACGATTTGCGGACGACCAGGTCCCCTTGCTTCATGGGCAAATCACCTCTTCGTCTATCCTATGGGCGGACAGGGGCGATGGTGCGCTTCCCAATATGAAAAAGAGCGGCCGCTTGGGGCCGCTCTTCGTCATGGTGCCGCTTCGACTTAACCCTGCTGCTGCGGCCAGAGGAGCCTTACGGCTTCGGCGGCAGCCCCGCTTCGATCAGCGCGCGGCTGAGCGCGGCGAATTCGTGCAGCGTCAGCGTCTCGCCCCGGCGCGACGGCTCGATGCCGCAGCCCTCCAGCAGCGGCGCTACAAGCCCGCGGCGGTCTTTGCCGACGAATGCCGTCAAATTGTTGGCAATCGTTTTGCGCCGCTGGGCGAAGCAGGCTTGCACGGTCCGGAAAAAATGCTCCTCGTCCGTCACGTCCGCCGCCGGCTTGTCCCGCAGCGTCAGCTTGATGACCGCCGAATCGACGTTCGGCTGCGGAATGAAGACGGTATGCGGCACGATACATACGAGCTCGGGCACGCAGTAATATTGGACGGCCACGCTTAGGCTGCCGTATTCTTTGCCGCCCGGCTTTGCCGCCATCCGCTCGGCCACTTCCTTCTGAATCATGACGACGATATGCTCGAGCGGCAGCTTCTCTTCGAGCAGCTTCATCAGGATCGGCGTCGTGACATAATAGGGCAGATTGGCGACGACGCTGACGCCCTGCAGGCCGCCGAATTCCCGCGCGATCAGCGCGCCGAGATCGAGCTTCAGCACGTCACCGTGCTCGATGCTTACGTTCGGCGTATCCGCCAGCGTATCCCGCAGGATCGGGATGAGCCGATCGTCGATTTCAACGGCGGCCACTTTACCCGCGGCCAGCGCGAGCTGCTGCGTCAGCGCGCCGATACCGGGGCCGATCTCGAGCGCGCCCTTCGTTTGATCCAGCTCGGCGGCCGCTACGATTTTGCGCAAAATATTTTGGTCGACCAGAAAGTTCTGGCCGAGGCTTTTCTTAAAGGTGAAGCCGTGCTTCGCGATCAGATCGCGCGTCCGTCTGGGCGTGGCGATGTCCTGTACCGCCCTGTCTTCCGCCAGTACGGGCCTGCCGCCGCTCTGCCGCCGGGGCGTCCGTTCGTCGTTCATTCGTCCTCCAATTCCCGTTCCATTCGCTGGAGCGCCGCCGCAAATTCGGCCTTGGTGATGCGGAACATCGTGCACCGCTTGAAAAACTGTTTCCCGTTCGCGTAGCCGATACCGAGCAGATTGCCCATGCGCAGCCGCCTGTCCGACGCTTCGGAATGCACAACCAGCCCGGCCTGCATAAGATCGTCCCACGAAATTTCCGGCGCGGACAGGCTTTCCGATTCCGGCACCTCGGTCCTCACGCTCGACAGCGCGCGCCGTATCGCTTCCGGCGATGCGTTCTCGACGCCGATATCGCCTTTATACAGGGCTTCCTCCTGCGGGAGAAACGCATGCTTGCAGCCGGGCACCCGCTGCGCGACGATTTTGCGGATCCGTTCTCCGGCATGGTCCGGATCGGTGAAAATAATGACGCCCCGGCGCTGCCTGGCAAGCGCCACCCGCCGCAGCACGTCTTCTCCAACGGCGGAGCCGCCCGTCTCAATCGTCTCGGCCTCCACCGCCCGCTTGATCGCGACGGTGTCGTCCTTCCCTTCGACGACAATGATTTCGTTGATCATAAGATAAGCCGATCATTCCCTTCAGACAAACTGCAAAAAGAAGAGGCAAGCGCCTCTTCTTATCATGGCATATTTCGATTCGAATTACGAATATGAATAAATCACAACCGGTTCGCTATACGGCTTCCGGTTTTTTCGGACCGATGACATACACGGTGTAGCCCCGTTTCCGGCCGAATTTGTTGGCATACGATTCGTTCTCAAAGTAGACGTCGATCTTACTGCCTTTGATCGCGCTGCCCGTATCCTCCGCACGCCGGAAGCCGATGCCTTCGATATAGACCCACCAGCCGAGCGGAATAACATCCGGGTCGACGGCGATCGTGCGCCCTTCCTCAACGTGCGTCCCCGAAGCCGTAACCCCGTACAGCGGGTGCGACTCGCTCTTGCCGGTTGAGGCTGCGTCTGCGGTATAGGCGGTCAGCGTCACGTTTCGTAACACTTTCTTAGCATTAACCGTTATGCCCCGCTTCGTCAGCGTCTGAACGCTCGGTGATCTGGCCGAGAGCACGGTAACTTTGGGCTCCGGCTTTTTCGTGCCGACCGCGACGATCTGATCCTTCTTGTCGGTCTGCATCAGCTTCGCCACCATCGACTGGGACACGAGCACGCCGTCCGCGAAAATGTTTTCATATCGCTTCACAACGGTGCCTTTTTTACCGGTTCTGACGACCTTTTGACTGCCCTTTTCAAGCTTCGGATCTTCCTTCTTGATGACGCTGAAAGGCAGCGTATACCGGTTCTCGGAATATTTCTTGTCGATCCGGGTCACCCGAACCGCCATATTCGGCTTCACTGAGGTCTCGGGAGCAGGGAACACCTTATCCTGAGGCCGTACCAACAAATGAGCTTCCTCGATCGCTCCCTGTACCGTTCTTTCTGTCGTGTACAACGTTCTAACCTTGCCGTCGGCCTTCACGACGACCGGAACCGCTTTATCGATGACGACCCTGTCCCCGTCCTTTACTTCCGCATTCAGCGGCATGGACACTTTGTCATGCGGTCCAATCGTGATGGCTTGTTCATCCAGTAGGCGTTGCAGGACCCGCTCCTTGGTGGAGACCAGGCTCTCGCGTCCATTCACTACTACGGAGACGTGCTTGTCAGCAGAAGCCGTTCCGTACAACAACACCAGAAACATGAAAGTCATAGCGATTGAGATCAGAGCGCTTAGCACAATTAAACGCACGTTCTCATGCTTCCATCGCAATGCGAAAGACATGCTGGATGATCGTTTACCATGGGTGTCCTTAAACGGGAATACGCCCACTTCTTCGGTCCTCCTTACATAGCCCCGCCGTCGAGTGTTACGCATGATACATTTGACGCGACTATAATGATTTGCGTGCAGACACGCTCTTCGGGTTTCCCCAAAGCTCACCTCCATGATAAAACCCTATGTCATCGGGTAAAGCAATATTAACCAAAAAATAAAGAAGCCCCGAATGACAGAGGATCTGTTTCGTGGCTTCCGCAATGAAATCGGACCATGGATTGGCTGCACGAGGTTGATCTCTCTTTGAACGCTTGCGAGGTTAGCTGTCGGGTTCGGGCGAGAGAGCCGCCCTATTCGCCTGTGCCCGGCGCACCGGTGCGCCTGCCTGCGAAATTCACCCCTAGAAGAATTCGATGCTTCAGTACGGTCCGCGTAAGGGCCTTCCTTCTGCAGCATGTGGTTCCCCCGCTCTCCGCTTCCGGAGATTAAGCGATAATGGTTTGAAATCCGTTTTTCAGTTTCAAAACTTTCTGAAAAGAATCATACCGTCTTTTGCTTCGCATTGTAAAGAAGCGATTAAGGACGATTTTAACGAATTTACAGGAAAATAAGACGGTATACGCGCAATATCTTCCGTCAAAATCAGTTTTTTCGCTTGAAAAGTCCCGAATCCTTGCGATATAAGCTTGATTCATTCAATTCCATAACATTTTTTGGCATTTTCCGTTGTGATTTTTGAAATTTCTTCCAGTGTTTTCCCTGTTATTTCCGCTGCCGTCTCGGCTACCAGACGAACGAATGCGGACTCGTTTCGTTTTCCGCGATGGGGGTGCGGAGCCAAATATGGCGCATCCGTTTCGATCAGCAGCCTGTCCAAAGGGACGCGGGCCAGCACTTCTTTCGGCACGCGGGCGTTCTTGAACGTAACCGGTCCGCCGAAGGAAATATAGAAATTCATCTCCATGCACTTTTTCGCCGTCTCCCAGCTGCCGGAAAAGCAGTGCATGATGCCCCCTACTTCGCTTGCTTTTTCTTCCTGCAGCAGCCGGACGATATCTTCGTGAGCGTCGCGGTTATGAATGACGATCGGCTTTTTTTTCTGCCTGGCCAACCGGATCTGTTCGCGGAAAACGCGGTGCTGAACCTCTTTAGGAGACGTATCCCAATGATAATCCAGGCCCGTTTCGCCGATTGCCACCACCTTCGGATGATCGCACAGCGATGCGATCCATTCCAAATCCTCCGGCTTCATGTCGATGCTGTCGACGGGATGCCAGCCGACAGCTGCATAAATAAAATCGTACTGCTCGGCAAGCGCGATCGTGGATGGAATCGTTTCGCGGTTAAAGCCGATATTGACCAGCATATGGACGCCGGCTGCCCGCGCTCTTTCGATCATTTCCGCGCGGTCGTCGTCGAACTTATGCGAATCCAGGTGAGTATGCGTGTCGATTAATAGCGGCTGCATCATCCTATTCCCCTTTCTATAAGAAACCGAAAAATGCACGAATATGCGGACGAAACAAATGCGCTGATTCACGCACCGTTTCCTCAGGGTAATAGATATGGTATTTGCCCTGATGAAGGCCCGTGATAGAACGAACGATTTCGGAACGCTCGGAGATTTCGGACAGACGGCCCTCTCCGTCAAGGAGCAGAATGGGCGGTTTTTCGTCCTTTTCCGTAAGCGATCGCGCTCCCGGACGATATACATCATAAGGCATATCGTAGGGAAAGTCGATTTCCAGGTCGTATTCGGGGTCCAGGCCGGCGGCAATAAACTCGCTTCGAATTTCTTCCCAAAGCCCGTCGTCCGCGTCTTCCATCGCAATGTACTTGTACAGCCTGCGGTGAAGGAACCGGCGGCACAGCGCCGAGAGCCGCGGGTCCGGCTCGCTTGTCCACTGCATAAAGACGGACTGCACCAGCGCCTCGTCGAGCGCCAGGTAGCTGTCAACGCCCAGCGTGCCATCCAGCAGCCGTCTAAGCGGATCCAATATGAAACGAAAGGGATAGTCACCCCCATATAATTCGCTCGCTCTGCGAAATATTTGCCGAAGTATGATCTCGGAGCTCCGCGTCACCGGATGGAAATAGACCTGCCAATACATTTGGTAGCGCGACATGAGATAATCTTCAACGGCATGCATGCCGCTCTCTTTGACAACAATTCGCCCTTGATAGGGGCGAAGCACGCGGAGAATCCGGTCCAGGTCGAATGTGCCGTAGTTTACGCCGGTAAAATAAGCGTCCCGCAGCAGATAATCCATTCGGTCGGCATCCATTTGGCTCGATACGAGACTGATCACAATGGGGCGGTCGTACGTTTTGCGGATGACGCCGGCTACATGCTCTGGAAGCGATGGATCATATTCGCGCAGCACGCGGTTGATCTCGGTATTTTCCAGCAAGATGCGGCATGTCCACGCCTCATGGCTCGTGTCGAATATCTGCTCGATCGAGTGGGAAAAAGGACCGTGTCCGACATCGTGGAGGAGCGCTGCGCAGAGCGCGATCAGCTTTTCTTCCCGGGGCCAGTCCGGGTAAGCGCTCCGTTCGAATTGAGAGATGATTTTTCGCGTAATTTCATAGACGCCCAGCGAATGCGAGAAGCGGCTGTGCTCCGCGCCATGGAACGTCAAATACGACGTGCCGAGCTGCCGGATCCGCCGAAGCCGCTGAAATTCCTGCGTATTGATCAGTTTCCAGATTAAATTTTCCTGCACATAGATATATTTATGGACGGGATCTTTAAATACTTTCTCTTCCGCAAGCGGCGGATGCCTAAGATTCATGCTCTTCCCTCCGATTCGACAATAGGACACCATTTCGACAATATTAGTCGAATATATGTCGAAAAATGTCGCAAATGGATTTCCAAATGTCTATTCCCTATTACAGCCCCCATTGAACAATAATCCCCCTAAACAATGGTCTGAAGGGCAAAGTGCCCAATATTTCCGGTTAAAATGTGGTTGACTATTATGGGAAACGTTGGTACTATAGATACAAGAAAAGATAGAATTTTGTCGAACACTGGCGAATTACCACCTGAGAGGAGAAAATAGGTTCATGATGAAATCCACTGGTATCGTTCGTAAAGTTGATGAACTCGGCCGTGTCGTAATCCCGATCGAACTGCGCCGCACGCTTGGTATCGGCGAGAAAGACGCGCTTGAAATTTATGTAGACGGCGAACGGATCATGCTCAAGAAATATGAACCGGCCTGCATCTTTTGCGGCAATGCCGAAAATGTCACTTACTTCAAAGGAAAAATCGTCTGCAACGTTTGTTTGAGCGAAATGCCTTCCCCGATTACAAAATAAGAGACAAAAATGAAATTATAGGTTATAATACATTTACCGAACTTGTTAATTCTAACCTTTTTTATACTCCTTACTGCCTTCCTGAGCCAGAACCCGCTTAGGAAGGTCCTTTTTTATTTTCGCATCAATTCGTTGTAGACTTCACGCTTCGGAAGACCCCGGTCCTGTGCCGCTTTCCTGATCGCTTCCTTGCGGTCGCCCGTCTCCGCTTCGTAACGCTGCACGTGCTCGGCGACGCTGATCTCCTTCCACCAGCGGGCTTCGTCTTGACGTTCTGCCCGTTCCTCCTCGCCTGCGCCGTCGACCACCAGACAATATTCCCCGAGCGGCGGATGCTCGCTCAGCCATGTTAGACATTCGGAAATCGTCCCGCGAACCGCTTCTTCATGCCGCTTGGTCAGCTCCCGAATCATGGCGGCTCGCCTGTCGCCCCAAAGCTCGAGCATGACGTTTAAGGTCTTCGCGATGCGGTGCGGCGATTCGTAGACAATGACGGTCCCTTCCTGCATGCGCAGCCGCTGCAGCCATTCATGAAGCGGTTTCCGTTCGCGCGGTGGAAAGCCGGCAAAAACGAACCGGTCCGTTGAAAGCCCGGACATGATGAGGGCGGACAAGGCGGCATTGGCTCCCGGAACCGGCACGACCGGAATGTCCCTCTCGACCGCGGCCGCCACCAAATCAGCCCCCGGATCGGATATCGCCGGAAGCCCCGCATCGCTGACGAGCGCGATTTGATGCCCTTCCTCCATAAGCCGGATCAGCTCCGCGCCGCTCGCCTCTTTATTATGCTCGTGATAACTGACCAGCCGCGTCCCGATTTCAAAATGGGTCAGCAGCTTCCGGGTTTGCCGGGTATCCTCTGCCGCAATCAGATCGGCTTCCTTCAGCGTCCGGATGGCGCGAAAGGTCATATCCTCCAAATTGCCGATCGGCGTGCCGACCAGATACAGCATCCCCTGCCGCCGCGCTTCGGCGTTCCCCGATTCAAAGCTTCGCTGCACCTTCATCCTGGTCCCCCCTTGCGTCCCGGTCGTTGTTCCCGTAATAAATCCGTAAAATCTCTTCATGATAATGTCTTTCTTCATTATAAACAATCAAAGGCGGCAGCAGCTTGACGTCGGGTTTCGCGTCCCTGATCGCTTCGATCAGCACCATATTCGCTTCCGCATCAACATAGGGATGAACGAAACGGATCCGTTTGGGCTCGAGCTTCCATTTACGCAGCGTATCCACGATTTCCACGAATCGGGACGGTTTATGAACGAGCGATACGCGTCCGCCCGTTCTGACGAGCCTTGCGCATGCTTGTATAATTTCATCCAATGTGCCGTTCAATTCATGTCTCGCCGTCGCGACATACGGATTTTCATTCGGCTCGCCCGTACCTGCCGGTATGTAAGGCGGATTGACCGTAACGGCATCATATATACCGTACCCGCATTGGAGATGAAACAAACGCAAATCCCCTTCAAAGATCTGGATCCGGTTCTCCAGCCTATTCATCCTTACGCTGCGGCGCGCCATGTCCGCGAGCTTCGGCTGAATTTCGACACCGTCAATCGGCGCCTTCGTCCTCGTCGTCAGGATGAGCGGAATGACCCCGTTGCCGGTACACAAGTCAAGCACGCGTCCCCGGGGCGGAACGCCGGCGAACCGGGCCAGAAGGACGGCATCCATGGAGAAGCTGAACACTTCCCGGCTTTGAATAATATGAAGACGGCGGGTTAAGAGATCGTCCACTCGTTCATTCGGTTCAATCGTAACGTCGTTCGACACGGCATCGCTTCTCCTCATTATTCCACTTGGATGTCAATACGTAATAAAAACAAGACCCGGAATGTGCCCAGGCCTTGTCGCACTCAATCTTTATTCAGAAAGGACAGGCAGAACAAGCAGTCGCCTTCGGTCCTTAAATGTCCGTAATACAAGTTGCAAATATGAAAGCCTTCATAATACAGCCTGGCCAGATTGTCGTAGCCTTCCCCGACAGCCAGCTGGTCGACGGATGCCGGCATTCGGGCCGAAAAAGCGTCCGGAGACGCTGCCGCTGCCGTTTCACCCAAATCCTCCTCGATGGTCTCGAAGGCGGTCTCACGCTTAAACAGCTTGCGAAGCTGCTGATTTTCAATACTGAGCCGTTTATTTTCTTCCAGCAGCTCCTTGACCCGCTGTTTCAGCTCGCCGAGATCGGCATGCAGGGTTCCCATGTGGGTTTCAAGCTCGTCCATTTGGATAAAAATATCTTTCTTGTTCAAGGTTCTCCCACCCCAAAGACTGATCGGCTTCGGACGATCGGATTTGCCAAGGGTTTGGCTTTATTTGACGACGACGTCCTCGAGCGCCAGTTCCTTCGGCTTCCCGCCGTCGAACAGCTGGACAAATACGGTTTTGGTGCCGGCGTTCAAGCCGGTGACTTTGCCTTCCCCGAAGGAAGTGATGACGATCTTGCCGACGCCCGGCAGCTCTTCCCTCGTGCTTTCATAATTATCGTGCTCATATTTGAGACAGCACATCAGCCTTCCGCATAAACCGGAAATTTTTGTCGGATTCAGCGACAGGTTCTGATCCTTCGCCATCTTGATCGAAACCGGCTCGAAATCTCCCAGCCAGGACGAACAGCAGAGCACGCGGCCGCACGGTCCGATGCCGCCGAGCATTTTCGCTTCGTCCCGTACGCCGATCTGACGCAGCTCGATCCGAGTACGGAATACGCTGGCCAGGTCTTTGACAAGCTCCCGGAAATCGACCCGCCCCTCGGCCGTGAAATAAAAGATAATTTTATTTCGGTCGAACGTGAACTCCACGTCGACAAGCTTCATTTTAAGCTGATGATCTTTAATTTTCTCGATACAGGTGGCAAACGCATTACGCGCCGCCGATTTATTCTCTTCGACGACCTTTGCGTCCTGGTCGCCGGCAATCCGAATCACTTTTTTGAGCGGCAGGACAACATCCGATTCACCGACTTGCTTCTGCCCGACAACGACCTTCCCGTATTCGACGCCTCTGGCCGTTTCGACAATGACATGCTGATCCTTGCCGACCGGAAAATCGACCGGATCGAAATAGTAGATCTTGCCCGCTTTCTTAAAGCGCACGCCTACGACGTTGTACAATCACTCACCCCTCCTGTATGCGGATGAACAGCTGCTCGAATGCAAGCTGCGGCGATACGTGCGCGCGAATTCGTTTCCCTGTTTCCAGCGTATGCTCGATGCACCGCACCCAGCCGTCCGCCGAACGTTCGAACGCGTGCTTGCCGACCCATTCGAGCTGATCGCGGAACACGATCGCATCCTGTCTGCCTGCTTGAAAATGAATCATATCTTTATACCATAAGACGAGTAGGGAAAGCAGCAGCTGCGGCTGTTCCCCTAGATCCGTTTTGAATATGTGCTGCTGGGCGGACATCATCGCCGCGGTGAATCGGGTTAGACTGTCCTTGCCTAATTGTATCACTACGTTTCTTGTTTCTGCAAACCCATTCTGCTGGATGATTTCCCGGCAGGCATCAAGTCCGTTGGCCAAATGAACGGCCGCGGATGCAAGCAGCGGAGGTGCACCTTCGTCGACTAGCGTTTGCAGCATCTGCTGCGGTGCGAGCGGCGTAAAAGGGATCCACTGGGTTCGGGAACGGATGGTGGGCAGCACCGCCTGTACGTTTTCCGCCAGGAGAATGGCGACGACGGGCGTTTGGGGCTCTTCCAGAAACTTCAGCAGGCTGTTCGCCGCCTGAAGCGTCATCGATTCGGTTTTGGTCACGATATAGATTTTGCGTTCGGAACCGGTATTACGGTAAGCAAGCTCTCGCTGAAGCTCGCGAATTTGCTCGATTTTGATCGAATTGCCGTCCGGCTCCACACGGTGCAGGTCCGGCTGGTTGCCGTGCTCGAATTTGCGGCAGGCCAGACATCGGCCGCAAGCGTCGCCGCCGCCCTCCGTGCAAAAAAGCGCTTTGGCGAACGCTTCCGCCATCTTCATCCGTCCGCTCCCTGCCGGCCCGCTGAATAAGTAAGCATGCGACACTTTTCCCGTACGGAGTGCATGCTGCAGGATCCGTTTCGCTTTCGGCTGCCCGGCAATCTGCGCAATGCTCATGATGCTTCGTTCCTTTCTTTAAAAAAACAAATTAATAAGCAAGCCGCGGATATCCCCGATTTTTTGCAGCAGCTCAAGCCGTCCCTCTTCGCTTTGCAGCAGCTCATCGCCCATCGCCAGCAGCGAAGCATCAATTTCCTCCAGCAGCTTGTACTTTTTGACCCGGCCGCGGCGGTCGAAACCCCGCGTTTCTTTGGTTCCGACGCCGCGTTTAACCGTATCCTCGAGAAAATGCTTGACCATTCGGCGATAGAGATTCAGCTCCCGCACCGTCATCGAGCGCGACAGCCGTTCTCCCTGACGATGGATATCCGCAAGCTTCAGCTGAAGCTCTTCCATCGTGCGCTGTTGATCCTGATTCTGGAGCATATCCGAAAAAAGCTTCGGCTGTGCCGTTTTCGACCCATGATCCGCTAATGCGCGATCCTGCCCGAGCGGTCGCCACCCCGGGTTTATTTTCATTCGTATTCACGTCCAAATTTTAGAAGTGTTCGAAACGTTCGACCGGAACGACGAATACCGCCGCGCCTCCCACCTGGACTTCAACCGGAAACGGAATGTAGGCATCCGTCGTGCTGCCCATCGGTGAGACGGGGGAAACGAGCTGATCACGCACTTTACAGTTAAGGCGGATGACCTGAAGCACTTCATGCACGCGCTCATCCTCGATGCCGACCATGAACGTCGTGTTGCCGGCACGCAGGAACCCGCCCGTACTGGCAAGCTTTGTGGCCCTGAACCCTTCCCGCACGAGCGCATTCGACAAACGGTTGCTGTCCTTGTCCTGCACGATCGCGATCACCAACTTCATCTTAATCCCTCCCAATCGAATTGTAGCGCCGGGTTTCCCTTGTGTACCGCCGCCCGTTAAAACGGAGCTTCAGCGGCAAAACATAAGTAAGGTGCCCTCCCGGCAAAATCCGGTATGACGCCGATTGTCAATGACGCCATACTTTATTTATTTGACATCGACTGCCGATAATCCTCCAAATTTTGCTTCAATAATTTGAAAAGCTTCATTTATCAGCGCTTTTTGCGGTTTTTCCGCATCCAAACGAATAATGCGCTGTGTATCTCGTTCGTACACCATTTGATAGCCTTCCCGTACCCGCTGGTGAAACGTTAATTCCTCCAGGTCTAGCCGGTTGATTTCCCGCTCGTTTGCGCTGTGAATGCGGCGCAGCCCGGCTTCCGGCTCCAGATCGAGCCAAAGCGTCAGCATCGGCATGGCCCCTTCTACGGCAAACCGGTTTACGGCCCATACCTGTTCAATGCCAAGTCCCCGCGCGTACCCTTGATAAGCCAGCGAGCTGTCGACAAACCGGTCGCAAATGACAACCGCGCCTTCTTCCAGAGCGGGAATCACTTTTTGGACCAAATGCTGCCTGCGCGCCGCGGCGTACAGTAGCGCTTCCGTCCTCGCTTCCATAAGCGTATTGGCCGGGTCCAGAATAACCTTGCGAATCTGCTCGGCGATTGGGATGCCGCCCGGCTCGCGCGTCGTGACGACGCGTATGCCCTTTTCACGGAGAAGCTTCGACAAGCCTTCGATCAAGGTCGTTTTCCCGGCTCCTTCGCCGCCTTCCACCGAAATAAAACGTTTTCGATTCGACACCCTGCAAAATCCCTTCGAAGAAAGTTAATAAATTCATCATAACAAAGCGTATTCGACACGTAAACGTTCATCTGATACGCAGGACGGCCAGCGTTTGCAGCGATGGGTCGGCAGTTCCCTGACATTTGGCAGCTAACGACCGCAAAGCTTCGACATAAGAAACCAGCTCCGGCGAAATTTCTTCCCCGGGAAATAAGATTGGAATGCCCGGCGGATACGGAATGACAAGATCAGCCGATATACGTCCGGCTGCCCGGCCAAGTTCGACAGTCTCGATTTCATGCTCGGCGTATTTATTGCGACTCATTCGAATAGGCTCGGAAATACGGCTACCGTTCCATAACAGACTTGCTTTTTCACGTTCAAAAGCCGGTTTCGACGAACCTCTCGATTCCTCGGCTATCTCATTTAACGCTGCAAGTAGTCTTGTCGCATCCTCGTCGCCGGACTCCATGCCGACCACGAGAACGACATGCTCTGCATCGGCCATTTCGGCCCAGCAGCCCTTCCGCTCGAGCGCCGAAAGTATTTCATAACCCGACAATAAGCCTGTTCTGTCCATGAATACGATTCGCAGCGGATCCGTCCGGATCAACCGATCGCACGATTCGACCAGCTTGAAGCGCTCCGAATGTTTAATCGCGTGCCGCAGTCGGTCTGCCGTTTCAATTCCCTTTTCAAACAAAGCCGGCCCGTAATAATCCACCATTGCCCGGGCAATATCGAGCGAAATCATAATCGGATACGACGGGCTGGAGCTTTGTATCATCGATAAAGCCCGTTTGACCGCCTGATGATCTAATCGATTCCCCTGAATATGGAGCATCGCTCCCATGGTAAGTGCCGTCAGCGTCTTATGCGTCGATTGAACGACCGCATCGGCCCCCGCATGTACGGCAGACCTTGGAAAGCGCGGATGCCGGCCGAAATGAGCGCCATGCGCTTCGTCGACCAAAAGCAGTTTATGGCGATTATGGACAAATTCCGCGTATGGTGCCAGATCGACGCAAAATCCGTAATAGGAAGGGTTGGTGAGAAAAACGGCTTTCGCTTCCGGATAACGAGTCAATGCTTCTTCGATGTCCGCTAGCTCCGGCACGACATCCAACTGCGTGGATTCATCTCTGCGGGGAGTAACGAAAACCGTTTGGGCTCCGGCCAAAGCAAGCCCGTTCAGCACTGATTTGTGCACATTGCGCTGTACGATGATGACATCGCCCGGTTCACAGCAGGCGAGCAGCAGCGCAAGATTGCCCGCCGTACTTCCGCCTACGAGAAAATAGGTGCGCTCCGCACCGAAGCTGTCCGCCGCAAGTCGCTGCGCTTCCGCAATCGCACCAGCCGGCGCGTGCAGATCGTCCGTATCCGACAGCTCTGTTACATCAATCGACATGGCCGCATGCATTGCGGACCAAACGCGCGGCAGATCGGACGCCAATTTTTGAATGGACTGCGCAAACTTATGTCCGGGTACGTGAAAGCTGACCGGCTTGGAGTCCGCGTGATGAGTTACTGCTGCCGCTAGCGGTATTTGCCACCGATTCCCTTTGGTATTCATCTGCCTTACTCCCTCATGAATAAGCGGTTTGTCTTCCTTTCATCATACCCGACAAACGGCATAAACGCGAATGGAGACAGGCGAGTGGAGACAAATAAACCTCATTTTCTCGACGGTTTCAATTCGAGCGAATGAGGTTGGATTGCTGCTGGGATTCAGGCATTTTTTCGAAGCCATATTCGTTTGAGCTGATGGATAAAAAAAGGATATTTGGCATCCTGCACTTCCGTTTTCACCATTTCAATTTCGCATGATTCGCAAATAAATTCATTGACAATGCGAATGCCTTCCGATCGTTCATTGCCGCAAATAATACAAAAATTAGACGGGTTTTCCTCAATCATTGATTCTTCACCTCACAGGCACAAATTAATCCATTGCTATTATTATGGCACATAGACTAGCAGCATATACATTTTCATAGCCTATTTCAAATAGTAATTTATTTTATGTTGGAGGAGCCCAAAAGGTGCCTTCAGAATAAGAGTTCATTTTCCGATACTTGTTTTAGCTGAAACGAAAGGGCTTGATGTACGCATGCGGGGCACGCTCGCCGAGCAGATGGAAGCGACGATCTACCAATATCAGCTCATCCGAAAAATCAACATCCGCAGCGAGCTAAAATGGAGCCACAGCATTTCGCTGCTGATCTTGCTTGCTTATGAGCTTGTCAGTTACGGAATCAAAGGAGTGATTCCTTTTCTGGTCGGATTATGCGGTGTGCTGCTTTTGCAGATCGGAATTATTCGTCTTACGTTATGGAGGCTAAATGAAACCACAGGGCAGCGCTGGGGCTGGCGGCTGCAGCTGCCGTGGGCCGGCTATATCCCGACTGCGCCGATCGAACTGGCGCTGCTCCGGCGGCTTGACCGGCATTTGCTGGGGCTGGGTATTTGCACGACCGGTCTTATTTACCCATGGGCCGCAGAATCACTCTTCATGAGCTTCCTCATCTGGCATCTATGGTTCATTACCCCGCGCATTGTCATTCTTCACATGCTTCGAAAGGAAAAACGTAGTGGAGTCGTCATGCTTCATGGTAAGGAAGTGAGTTATTACCACCGTTGACCGGTGTTGACCGGTATTGAGAAGAGACGAAAACAAAAAAACCGACTCGCATTTAGCGAATCGGTTTCGTGCTGCTTGGCGACGTCCTACTCTCCCAGGACCCTGCGGTCCAAGTACCATCGGCGCTGGAGGGCTTAACGGTCGTGTTCGGGATGGGTACGCGTGGTTCCCCTCCGCCATCGCCACCAAACGGGGTGTTGAACTCGGTTCGAGCTTGCGCTCAATCCGTCCAACTGTTTCAGGGCGTTACACCCTGAAAACTGGATACGAACATCCGATCAATTCTTTAGCTGGTCTTCCGAAGCGGCGTTCACGTGTCCGTGAACACCGATAGGATAAGCCCTCGACCGATTAGTATTCGTCAGCTGCACACGTTGCCGCGCTTCCACCTCGAACCTATCAACCTGGTCGTCTTCCAGGGGTCTTACATACTGGGAAATCTCATCTTGAGGGGGGCTTCACGCTTAGATGCTTTCAGCGCTTATCCCGTCCGTACTTGGCTACCCAGCGGTGCTCCTGGCGGAACAACTGGTACACCAGCGGTACGTCCATCCCGGTCCTCTCGTACTAAGGACAGCTCCTCTCAAATTTCCTGCGCCCGCGACAGATAGGGACCGAACTGTCTCACGACGTTCTGAACCCAGCTCGCGTACCGCTTTAATGGGCGAACAGCCCAACCCTTGGGACCTACTTCAGCCCCAGGATGCGATGAGCCGACATCGAGGTGCCAAACCTCCCCGTCGATGTGGACTCTTGGGGGAGATAAGCCTGTTATCCCCAGGGTAGCTTTTATCCGTTGAGCGATGGCCCTTCCATGCGGTACCACCGGATCACTAAGCCCGACTTTCGTCCCTGCTCGACTTGTCGGTCTCGCAGTCAAGCTCCCTTCTGCCTTTACACGCTTCGAATGATTTCCAACCATTCTGAGGGAACCTTTGGGCGCCTCCGTTACGCTTTAGGAGGCGACCGCCCCAGTCAAACTGCCCGCCTGACACGGTCCCTCTACCCGTTTCAGGGTAGCAGGTTAGAACTCCGATACGATCAGGGTGGTATCCCAACGGCGCCTCCACCGAAGCTGGCGCTCCGGCTTCTTAGGCTCCCACCTATCCTGTACAGATCGTACCAAAGTCCAATATCAAGCTGCAGTAAAGCTCCATGGGGTCTTTCCGTCTTGTCGCGGGTAACCTGCATCTTCACAGGTATTAAAATTTCACCGGATCTCTCGTTGAGACAGCGCCCAAGTCGTTACGCCATTCGTGCGGGTCAGAATTTACCTGACAAGGAATTTCGCTACCTTAGGACCGTTATAGTTACGGCCGCCGTTTACTGGGGCTTCGGTTCACAGCTTCGCCTTGCGGCTTACCGCTCCCCTTAACCTTCCAGCACCGGGCAGGCGTCAGCCCGTATACTTCGCCTTACGGCTTCGCACAGACCTGTGTTTTTGCTAAACAGTCGCTTGGGCCTTTTCACTGCGGCCCCCTCGGGCTATTCACCCTACCGAGGCACCCCTTCTCCCGAAGTTACGGGGTCATGTTGCCGAGTTCCTTAACGAGAGTTCTTCCGCGCGCCTTAGCATACTCTGCTCGCCTACCTGT
>NZ_JAQGPL010000001.1:0-10000 GCF_028826105.1 Paenibacillus humicola | reverse complement strand
TCTTATTCTTCGGCCGAATGCTCGCCGGACTCCGGCCCTTCGGAGAATTCTTCCTCATTATCCGTTTCTTCGGACCGGGCGACGCGCGTGACCGTGGCGACCGAATCTTCTTCGCGGATATGAATCAGCTTCACCCCTTGGGTATTACGTCCCATCGTCGAGATGCCTTCCATGCTCGTGCGGATCATGGTACCGGATGCCGTCATAATCATCAAGTCCTCGTCGTTGTGGACGACCTTGAGTCCGACGATCTGACCATTCTTATCGGTCACGTTCAACGTTTTGATCCCTTTGCCCCCGCGCGTCTGGATGCGGTATTCGCTTACCGGCGTTCGTTTGCCGTAGCCCTTGGATGTAACGATAAGAACCTCGTTATCCGTTACGACTACGTCCATGTCGATGACATAATCGCCGTCGTCGAGCTGAATGCCCTTGACCCCGGTTGCGCCGCGGCCCATGGAACGCACGTCCTGTTCCGGGAAACGGATGGACATCCCTTGGCTGGTGCCCATAATGATTTCCTGATTGCCGTCGGTCAGCTTCACGCCGATCAGATCGTCGTCTTCCCGAAGCGAGATCGCGATCAGACCGATTTTTCGAATATTCGCGTAGTCGTCCAGCGGCGTCTTCTTCACGATCCCCTGACGGGTGGCAAAAAATAAATATTGGTCCGGATCGAACGACTCGACCGGAATGACCGCATTGACGGTTTCGCCCTGCTCGATTTGAATCAGGTTAATAATCGGCGTCCCCCGCGCGGTGCGGCTCAGCTCGGGAATTTCGTAAGCTTTGAGCCGGTAAACCTTCCCTTTGTTCGTAAAGAACAGCAAGAATTGGTGGGTATTGGATATGAACAAATGCTCGACAAAATCATTGTCTTTCGTATCCATCCCGATGACGCCTTTACCGCCCCGCTTCTGGCTCCGGTAAGTCGTAACCGGCAGACGCTTCACATAGCCGGAATGAGTGATGCTGATCACCACATCTTCACGCGGAATGAGGTCCTCATCCAAAATCTCGTCCTCGCTGACCATCAACTCCGTGCGGCGCTCGTCGCCATACTTCTGCTTGATCTCTTCAAGCTCTTCGCTAATAATTTGCAGGACGAGCTGCTCGTCGGCCAAAATCGCCTTATATTCGGCAATCTTCTTCAGCAATTCGGCATATTCGGCCTCAATTTTCTCCCGCTCCAAGCCGGTGAGGCGCTGCAGCCGCATGTCCAGAATGGCCTGGGCCTGATCAAAGGTGAGCGCAAACCGCGAAATAAGGCCTTCTCTCGCTTCTTCCGTCGTTTGCGAAGCCCGGATGAGCGCAATCACCTCGTCCAAATTGTCCAGCGCGATCCGCAGTCCTTCCAAAATGTGCGCTCTTGCTTCGGCCTTCTTCAGGTCAAATTCGGTCCGGCGCCGGATAACTTCGATCTGATGCTGCAAATAGTAATACAGAATTTCTTTCAAATTCAAAATGCGAGGCTCGCGGTTTACAAGCGCCAGCATATTGATGCCGAAGTTCATTTGCATTTGCGTATGCTTATACAAATTGTTCAGCACAATGCTCGGATTCACGTCCCGGCGCAATTCAATTACGATCCGCATGCCGTTGCGGTCCGATTCGTCCCGCAAATCGGTAATGCCTTCGATCTTTTTCTCGCGCACAAGCTCGGCGATCTTCTCGACCAATCGGGCTTTATTGACTTGATAGGGCAGCTCGTGCACGATGATGCGCGCTCGGCCGCCGCTCTCTTCGATGTTCGCCCGCGCCCGCATCGTAACCGAGCCGCGCCCGGTCGTATAGGCCTGGCGAATACCGTGGCGGCCCATCAGAAAGCCCGCAGTCGGAAAATCGGGACCTTTAATATAATCCATCAATTCGATCGGCGTAATCTCGGGATTGCGGATCAGCGCTTGCACCCCGTCGATGACTTCTCCGAGATTGTGCGGCGGAATATTGGTCGCCATACCGACCGCAATGCCGGATAAGCCGTTGACGAGCAGGTTCGGAAAACGGGCGGGCAGCACGGCCGGCTCCTGTTCCTCGCCATCGTAGTTCGGGATGAAATCGATCGTTTCTTTGTTTATATCGCGCAGCATTTCCATCGCGATTTTGGACAGACGCGCTTCCGTATACCGCATGGCCGCGGCCATATCGCCGTCGATCGAACCGAAGTTCCCGTGCCCGTCGACCAGCATATAGCGAAGCGAAAAATCCTGCGCCATCCGCACCATCGTCTCGTAAACGGCGGAGTCGCCGTGAGGGTGATATTTGCCGATTACCTCGCCTACGATTCTGGCGGACTTCTTAAAAGGCTTGTCAGGCGACATGCCCAGTTCCGACATCGCGTACAAAATGCGGCGGTGTACCGGCTTCAGCCCGTCTCTTACGTCCGGGAGCGCCCGGCTGACGATAATGCTCATCGCATAATCCATAAACGAATCCCGCATCTCGGTCCCGATATCGCGATTTCGTACTTGCGAACGTTCTTCTTCCGCCATGGGTCAACCTCCTGAAAAATATCGTATAACCGCTGCTAGAAACAGTGTTCTCATATTAGCGGCGCGCTTAAACATCAAATCCGTCATGTTTCATGTTTTCAAGAAAATGCTGGGCGAAGGCCCGGTCCGCATCCTGCTCTCCGCCATAAACTAAACCGAACGATTCGCGAATGTATAAAAATAGGCATCTTCACTATTATAGCATCGTTTTACCCCCCTGTCTCCTGCGCGCTAGGCATTCATTCGACAACAATCGACGAACGGAAAGGCGGAGCCTCCTTGGGCATTCAACGAGTCAAAAGCAAGTGGGCAAAAACGAATGCTTTATTGCAATCCGATACGCTGAGCGGCCATATTCCGGAAACGATTCAATGGAGCCGCGAAGGTTTGCAAACGATGCTGGACGAATGCGGCATGCTGTACGTCAAGCCGGATCAGGGGACGTTCGGCGGCGGCGTCATCCGCATTGAGAAAGTGGACGAAGACCACTATACGTATCAGCTCGGTACGAAGCTGCGGACGTTTCCCGCCTTCGTGCAAATGGCCGACCGGCTGGAACGCGAGCTGGGCAGCCGGCCTTATTTGATCCAGAAAGGGATCGAGCTGTTAAAATATAACGGCCGCCGCTTCGATATCCGCGTCATGGTCCAAAAAAATTTGCGCGATCGATGGGAAACGACGGGCATAATCGGGCGGCTCGGCCATCCGCTCAAGGTCGTCACCAACTATCACAGCGGCGGCAAGCCGATGACGTTCGAAACGCTAATGGGCAGCCACCTGTCACCCAAAGCGGTCAAGTCCTATAACAATTGGCTGCGAACGCTTGGCGTATCGGTCGCTTCGCAGCTGCAAACGGTCTATCCCCGAATAAAAGAAATCGGTATCGACATTGCGGTCGATACCGATTTCAACCCGTGGATCCTGGAAGTGAATACGATGCCGGATCCTTACCTGTTCCGCAAGCTGCCGGATAAGAAAGTGTACCTCAAGGTATCCAAATATTGCAAGGCGTACGGCCGGTTCAGAAAGAAAAAACGTTCCTCGCCGCGAAAAACATAAGCCGGCATATAAAAACAAGCCGTCCGGTTACATCCGAACGGCTTGTTGATCGTAAGCATAGGCTTTACGCCACGGTTCGCTAAACGTCGAGATTTTTCACGAATTTGGCGAACTGCTGAATAAAATCGCGCCGCGGCTCGACGTTATCCCCCATCAGGGTCTCGAACACATCGTCCGCTTCCATGGCATCCTCGATCGTAACCTGAAGCATCATGCGGCTTTCCGGGTCCATCGTCGTCTCCCACAGCTGTCCGGCATTCATCTCGCCGAGGCCTTTATAGCGCTGCACGTTCACCTTCGCGCCTTCGCCGAATTCGGCGATAATGTCATCCCGTTCCTTCTCGGACTGCGCGTAGCGGACCACTTTGTTGCGCTCGATTTTGAACAGCGGCGGCTGGGCGATATAAATATAGCCCGCCTCGATAATTTTGCGCATGTACCGGTAAAAGAACGTCAGCAGCAGCGTCCGGATATGCGCGCCGTCGACATCGGCATCGGTCATAATGATGACCTTATGATACCGTGCCTTCGAAATATCGAAATCGTCGCCGATGCCGGTCCCAAGCGCCGTAATGATCGCCCGGATCTCCGTATTGCCGAGAATGCGGTCGAGTCTCGCTTTTTCGACATTCAGTATTTTCCCCCGCAGCGGCAGAATCGCCTGAAAATGACGGTCGCGGCCCTGTTTGGCCGAACCGCCCGCGGAGTCGCCTTCGACGATATACAGCTCGCTGATGGAGGCGTCCTTGGAGGAGCAGTCGGCCAGCTTGCCCGGCAGCGAGCTCACCTCCAGCGCGCTTTTGCGGCGCGTCAGCTCGCGCGCTTTACGGGCCGCTTCGCGAGCCCGGGCGGCCGACAGGCCTTTCTCGACGATTTTGCGCGATACCGATGGATTTTCGTCGAGAAATTCCTGAAACTTCTCCGCGAAAAACGATTCGACGATGCCGCGCACCTCGCTGTTTCCAAGCTTCGTCTTCGTCTGGCCTTCAAACTGCGGCTCGGGAATTTTCACCGAAATAATCGCGGTAAGCCCTTCGCGAACGTCGTCGCCGGAAAGGTTGGAATCATTGTCCTTGACCAGATTCATTTTGCGTGAATAATCGTTGATAATCCGAGTCAGCGCGCTCTTAAATCCGGACTCGTGCGTTCCGCCTTCGTGCGTGCTGATGTTGTTCGCAAACGAGTAAATGCTCTCGCTGTAGCCGTCGTTATATTGGAGCGCGACCTCCACCTGGATATTGTCTTTAAAGCCTTCGACATAAATCGGGTTCTCGTGCAGCGCTTCGCGGTGACGATTCAAATATTTGACGAACTCGATAATCCCGCCGTCGTATTTGTACGTATCGGACGTGCCCGTCCGCTCGTCGAGCAGCGAAATTTGAATGCCTTTGTTCAGGAAAGCCAGCTCGCGAATCCGCGTCTGCAGAATTTCGTATTCAAAAACGGTCGTTTCCGTGAAAATTTCCGTGTCCGGCTTGAACCGGACCGTCGTCCCGGTTTCATTCGTCTCGCCGATGACCTTCACATCGTACTGCGGCACGCCGCGGCGATACTCCTGCTGATGGATTTTGCCTTCGCGCTTGACGGTAACGACAACCTGCTCGGACAGCGCGTTGACGACGGAGACGCCGACGCCATGAAGACCGCCCGATACTTTATAGCCTTCGCCGCCGAACTTGCCTCCGGCATGAAGGACCGTCAGGACGACCTCAAGCGTCGGCCGCTGCATCTTCGCATTCATCCCGACGGGGATCCCCCCGCCGTTATCGATGACGGTAATGCTGTTATCTTCGTGAATAATCACCTGGATGTTGTCGCAACGACCGGCCAGCGCTTCGTCGATGCTGTTGTCGACAACCTCCCACACCAAATGGTGCAGTCCTTTCCCGCTGGTGGAGCCGATATACATCCCCGGTCTTTTTCGTACCGCTTCCAATCCTTCCAGAACCTGTATCTGACTTTCGTCGTACGAATTGTGATTCAAAGACATGCTCGATTTCACTGCTCCTCTCGGGCTGCTTTCTCCTAATCGCTTCTTGATTTAAGTGGTGGCAAAGTGATGCGATCGTTTTTTCAGCGTGGAGGACGAGATCGGCGAATAGTAGATTTTGTGCTCGGTCACAACAATCGATTTCGCTTCTTCTTCTCCGATAACTTCAACGTCATTTCGCTTGCGTGCCTGCGCAACGAACTGTTTGGAAAGTTTGGAGGACTGCTCGATGGAAATATCAAAAATCGCCACAAGCTCCGCGGCGCGAATAATTTTTTCTCCGCCCAAATGAATATACATCGCTTGGATCCACCCTTTCGCCATTTCGTCCGCAGCCGTTATCGATATGGAAAACAGCCGGCTCAGCGCGCCACCTGACCTCCGCGGACATGATAAATGCGGGCGTCCTGCAGCTTGCCGATATTGACGCTCTCAAGCCCTGTCGTCGTAATAAACGTTTGCACTTTGTTTTGAAAAGTTTCGATGAGCTGCGTCTGCCGGTTCCGGTCCAGCTCGGATAAGACATCATCTAGCAGCAGAAGCGGATACTCCCCGATTTCCTCATGGATAAGCTCGATTTCCGCCAGCTTGAGCGAAAGCGCGGTCGTTCGCTGCTGTCCTTGGGATCCGAAGATCTGGGCTTCCTTGCCGTTTATATAAAAGGCCATATCGTCGCGATGAGGTCCTACCAGCGTCATCCCCCGGCGAAACTCCTGCTCTTTGGCCTGTGATAACTTTATCATAAATTGCTCAAATAAAACAGATTCTTCTTCCGTTCCGCCGGTTTCAAAGGACGGCCGGTAAACGATGGTCAGCTCTTCCGCGCCGGCCGTAATGCCCGCATGAATATGCTGAGCCCATTTTTGCAGTTTATAAATAAAGGTTTGCCTTTTTTTCACAATTTTAACACCGTATTCGGCAAGCTGTGCATTCCAGACGTCCAACAGCGCCTGCTGCACGCCGCCGGGTGCGGCGGATTTTAAATAATTGTTCCGTTGGGACAGCACTTTGGCGTATTGGCCGAGCGTATGCAAATAACCGGGCTGGACCTGGCCGATTTCCATATCGAGAAACCGCCTGCGGATGCCCGGTGTTCCTTTCACGATCTCCAAGTCTTCCGGAGCGAACATGACCACGTTGAGCGTTCCGACAAAATCGCTCAATTTTCGCTGCTCCAGCCCGTTAATTTTCGCTTTCTTACCCTGCGCCGACAGGCTTAAGTCGAGCGACACCTCGCCGTATTTCTTGTCCAAAACGCCGCGGACGCGCGCATCCTGCGACTGCCAGCCGATCAGTTCCTTGTCCCTGCTCGTCCGGTGCGATTTCGTCAATGCCAGCACGAAGATCGCTTCAAGCAGGTTCGTCTTGCCCTGTGCGTTCGGTCCGACAAACATATTGACCTGGCTGTCGGTCTTCAGCTCCATCTGCTCATAGTTACGATAATGCTGCAGTTGAATCGATTTTAAATACACCTCTGGGCCTCCTGGTTGCAGCCCTGCGCGTGCAGCCGCTGTTCAAGCTTCATTTCGTGCGACCGTAAATGACCCGAAGCCTTCCACTTCCACAACGTCGCCCGGGTACAGCTTGCGCCCGCGCCGGTTGTCCGGCTCGCCATTGATGCGGATCTGCGTCTCCTGCAGGAAAAATTTCGCCGCCCCGCCGGTATCGATGCACTCCGCCAGCTTCAGAAATTGGCCGAGCGCAATATACTCCGTTCGTATTGCGATTTCTTTCATCGTCATGGCCCCCGTCGTTACCCCGTCGTCCTGTAAGGCAAAATAAGATGCAGGCTGTGCTGGTGGTCGCTGGGCTTCAGGATGATCGGGCTCATCGCTCCCGTGAAGCCCATAAACAAATACTCGCTGTCGATGACTTTAAGCGAATCAAGCATATATTTGGAGTTAAAAGCAATCCGGAGCGGCTCGCCGGTGAATTCCCGGACCTCGAATTGCTCCGTTACCCGTCCGAGCTCGGTGGAGCTGGACGAAATTTCGATCGACCCGTCCTCCAGCGTAATCAACCGGACGATGTTCGTCTTCTCCTCGCGCGACATGAGGTAAGCGCGGTCGATCGCATCCGTCAATTTTTTTGTATGCAGGACGAGTTCTGTTTTGAAGTTGTGCGGAATAATCTTGGAAGTATCCGGATAAGTCCCGTCCAGCATCCGGGAATAAAACTGCACGTTTTCGATTTTGAACAGCACCTGATTGTCGGCGACGACGATCGTGACCGGACGGTTGTCATCCGGAATGAGCCGGGAAAGCTCGTTTAACGTTTTGGTCGAGATGACGACGTTGGAAAATTTATAGTCGGGCCGAGTCTCGACGGTTGCGGTGCGGCTGGCGAGCCGGTGACGGTCGGTCGCGATAAACTTCAGCTGCCCTTCTTGCAAATTCCATAATGCGCCAGTCAAAATCGGCGTTTGCTCGCTGGTCGAAGCGGCAAATACCGTTTGCCGGATCATCGCTTTGAGTAAGTCGCCGGGAACGTTGAACGATTCGCTTTCCTCGATAAACGGCAGCACCGGAAATTCCTCCGGATCGAGGCCGACCATCTGAATATCGGTCGAACCGGAGCGGATCATCGTCATAAAATGCTCTTTCATTTCGATCTCGACCTCGTCGGAAGGCAGCTTCTTGACGATTTCCACGATAAATTTGGCCGGAAGCACGACGCTGCCGGGCTTGTCGATATTCGCCACGGTATATTCGCTGTTTTGGGCGGGAATGAAGCTTTGAATCGAAATATCGGTGTCGCTGGCGGTTAACGTCACGCCCTGATGCGCGGCGTCGAATTTGATTCCGCCGAGGATCGGTATGGCCGGCCTGGAAGAGGCCGCTTTGGAAACCTGCTGAATGGCCTCGTTTAGCTCGTCTTTTCGAATGGAAAGTTTCACCTTGTTATCACTCCTAATTATATGCTGATCTCCGGGTTTGCAGACGCCGCTGCGCGCATGCTGTCGCTTTATCATTATTGATGATGATTATATTTAAAAAACCGTAGTAGTCGTAGTAGGGGCGCGGATTATGTGGATAAGTGAACAAACCGCCGATAAAGGAAGCCTATCCACATGTGAATAAGCTTGTGCATAGGCCTCTCGTATTGTTCAGGAATGATTTTTAATTTTTTCCGTGAGCGTTTGAACGATTTTATAAAGATCGGTATCCGCTTTGAGCTGCTGCGATATTTTCTCATGCGCGTGGATGACGGTCGTATGGTCGCGTCCTCCGAACGCTTCGCCGATTTTGGGCAGCGAATAATCGGTCAGCTCTCTCGACAGATACATGGCGATTTGCCGCGGGAACGCAACCGCTTTCGTCCGCTTACGGGCCTTAAATTCTTCGATTTTCAGACCGTACATCTCGCCGACCTTCTGCTGAATGTCCTGCATCGTTATCATTTTCGGCCGGCTCGACGGGATAATGTCCTTGAGCGCTTCCGCCGCCAAATGCGACGAAATATCTTCGTTGATCAATGAGGAATAAGCGACGACGCGGATCAGCGCCCCTTCCAGCTCGCGAATGTTCGTATCGATCTGGTTGGCGATATAGACCATCGCTTCATTCGGAATATCGAGATTTTCCGCTTTCGCTTTTTTGCGCAAAATGGCGATGCGGGTTTCGAGATCCGGCGGCTGAATATCGGTAATAAGCCCCCACTCGAACCGGGAACGAAGCCGTTCCTCGAGCGTCGGAATTTCCTTCGGCGGGCGGTCGCTGGAAATGACGATTTGCTTGCGTTCCTCGTGCAGCGCATTGAACGTATGGAAAAACTCCTCCTGCGTGCCGTCTTTTCCCGCCAAAAATTGAATATCGTCGATAAGCAAAATGTCGATATTGCGGTATTTATTGCGAAAGCTCTCGCCCCGGTTGTCCCGGATCGCATTAATAAATTCATTGGTAAACTTTTCGGAAGACAGGTAAAGCACCTTCGTATTCGGGTTATGCTCCAAAATATATTGCCCGATCGCGTGCATCAAATGCGTTTTCCCAAGCCCGACGCCGCCGTACAAAAAAAGCGGATTGTACGCTTTCGCCGGCGCTTCGGCAACGGCCAGTGACGCCGCATGGGCAAACCGGTTATTGGCGCCGATAACAAACGTATCGAACGTATATTTGGGGTTCAGCATATGCACAAACGGCTCTTCCGGCGCGGTCTGCACGCTTTGAACGACCGGCGGCTGCTGCACGACGGGTTCGGGGGGTTTATTTTCTTCAATGACGAATTTGATATCGTACTGACGGCCCATATATTCCTGCAGCGTCGTTCGCACCAGCTTCGTATAACGGCTTTCAAGCCATTCAGCCGCAAAAGTCGTCGGTGCCGTCACGACAACCGTCGATTCGCCGTGGAAGGAAGCTTTCGTCGCTTTGAACCAGGTGTCAAAGCTCGGTTTGCTCAGCTTCGTCTGAATGATCGACAGCACCTGTTGCCACATTTCGTGCGTATGGCTATCCAC